>CAZLEC010000294.1:0-5896 GCA_964558245.1 uncultured Burkholderiales bacterium
TGGGACGCGGAGATGATCCGCGACCACAAGGTCGAGGTGCTGAAGGCGGTTCGCACCGTCGATCCCGAGGTCGATGCGGTGCGCGGGCAGTACTCCGCGGGCCTCGTCGAGGGCGTGCCCCGCATCGCGTATCGCGCCGAGCCCGGGGTCGATCCCACGTCGCGCACCGACACCTTCGCCGCGCTGCGCCTCCATCTCGACACTTGGCGCTGGGAGGGCGTGCCGATCCTGTTGCGTTCCGGGAAGCGGCTCGCGGCCAAGGCCCACGAGGTCGCGTTCCGCTTCAAGGAGCCCCCGACGCGTCTCTTCCGGCACACGCCGCTCGCGCACAGCGACCCGAACTGGCTGGTGTTCCGCATGAGCCCGACGGAGTGCACGGAGATCGTGATGCGCACCAAGCAGCCCGGACTCGATCTGGAATCGCGCGAGTCGATCCTGCGCGCCGAGTACACAACCAAGGACGACCTCGAGGCGTCGGCGTACGAGCAGCTGCTGCTCGACGTGCTCAACGGCGACCACACGCCGTTCCTGCGCTTCGACGAGGTCGAGTGGTCGTGGCGGATCGTCGAGCCCGTGCTCAAGGCCTGGGAGAGCGGCGCGCCGGAGGACTACGTCGCGGGGAGCGACGGCCCGTCGGGCCAGCATCGCTTCCTCGGCCGGGGTCA
The DNA here is from genome assembly GCA_964558245.1 of uncultured Burkholderiales bacterium. GTDB lineage: Bacteria > Actinomycetota > Acidimicrobiia > IMCC26256 > PALSA-610 > JBBQER01. Next base: position 666 of record CAZLEC010000294.1, read on the forward strand.
CGCGTGGCGCTCGTTGAACGTCCCCACCTGATCACGTCGCAGCTGCTCAATCGCGCCGGCGGGCGACGATCGTGCTGCCCGTCACGAGCACGGCGGCGAGAAGCACGGTCTCGACGACGATCTCGAGCACGAACGGTCCGATGTGGCTCGGATGGTCCGCGCTGAACCGGCCGAGGATCTGACGGGTAGGCGGCGCGCCGGGCACGAGCGTGTCGGCGAGGACCGCGACCGCGGCCAGAAGGAATGCCCACCCCGACCGCCGGATCACCGGCCGGGTCACGACCGCGCCGATGGCGACCCCTGCGATCACCGTGACGATCAGCGCGGCGATGCCCTCCCCGATGTCGCCCGCGCGCGTCGGTCCCGAGTAGTTGTGCAGTGCGAGCGGCACGAGCGCGCTCGCGACGACCACGATCGCGCAACCGATGCCGGCCGTCGCCAGCTTGGCCAGGCGCAACCGCGTCGGGCCGCCCACCGTCACCGCAGTGATCTGCGCCTGGGTCGGGTCTTCGCTGGTGAGCGCGACCACGCTGATCCACACCGATCCGATCAGCACGAACGCCGAATATGCGGCGAACGTGCCGAGCAGGGTGCCGCCCCCACTGTTGATGAGCAACACTCCCGTCGCGTACAGGATGAACGCAGCCATCCAGCGTTGGGAGCGCAAGATGTCGGACGCGAGATAACGCACGATCGCCATGCGCTACAGCCTGCGCTCGTCGTCCGTCGCGTACGACGAGCGCACGGATCGCACGGATCGCACGGACCAACCGAGGCCGAGCACGGCCCGCAACACGTCGTCGCTCTCGGCCGGCGACGCTCCGAGCTCGACCTCGCCGTCGGCCAGATCCCGAACTGCGGCGACACCCGGTAGGGCGCGCAGGTCGGCGGCGCGAGCGCTCGGCTGGTCGGTCGCGAGGCGGATGACCACGCGGCGGTCCGCGGCGCTCCCGGCTTCGGGCTCGAGGCGCCCGTGCCGGAGGTGCAGGTTGCGGCTCGCGCGGTGCACGTCGACCGGCGCGTGCGAGCTGAGCACCACCGCGGAACCCGCATCGATGCCGGCCGCGACGAGCTCCGACACCGCGCCTCGCGCCGTCGTGTCGAGACCGCTGTACGGCTCGTCGAGAAGGAGCAAGTCGACGGGCGCGAGAAACGCCTGCATCAGCGCGACCTTCTGGTTGTTTCCTTTCGACAGGTTGCGCACCGGCTCGTCGAGGCCGGGCAGGAGCGCGAAGCGTCGAGCCAACTCCTCGACTCGCGGCGCGGCGCGCCCCGGTTCCAGGTGACGGAGCGCGGCCATGTGCGCGAGATAGACCCGCGCCGACATCCGGATGTTGCCCGCGAGGCGTTCGGGCGCGTACGCCACCGACTGCGAGTCCGTTTCGATCCGGCCCGCGGTGGGAAGCGTGAGCCGGGCGACGAGTCGCAGCAGTGTCGACTTGCCGCTGCCGTTCGACCCGACGACGACGATCCCGGTGCCGCGCCGAACCGTGAGGTCGACGCCGCCGAGCACCCACGCGCCGCGTCGTGAGTATCGCTTGCGCACGCCCTGCAGTACGACCGCGTCGTTGCCCTCGCGCACGATCGGTGATTCTCGCACACGGTCGCGCGCGGTACGGTCGCGCCGATGGGAACCGTCGACGAGCGTCTCGCCGAGCTCGGCCTGGTGCTCCCCGAACCGTTCCCTCCGGCCGGGAGTTATCTCTCGAGCTCGGGATCCGGCGACTTGCTGTTCGTCGGCGGGCACGGTCCGATCGACGGCGCCAACACGATCCTGGGCAAGGTCGGCACCGACCTGACGCTCGAGCAGGGCAGAGAGGCCGCGCGCATGACGGCCTTGTCGTTGCTGGCGACGATGCGGGCCGACCTCGGAACCCTCGATCGGGTCGAGCAGATCGTCAAGGTGTTCGGCATGGTCAACGTCGGCGGATCCTTCGACCAGATGCCCGCGGTGATCGATGGCTGCTCCGACCTCTTCGTCGACGTGTTCGGCGAGCGTGGTCGCCACACCCGCTCGGCGGTCGGGATGGCCGCGTTGCCGTTCGGGATCGCGGTGGAGATCGAGCTCATCGCACGCGTGAGCTAGCTCCCAGCCGAGCGCGACACGGTGTGAAGGCCAAGCCGAAAATATCAGCCGGCGACGTCGACGGCCCTGTGTACGGTTTTGCCCGTGCCGTCGCTGTCGACTGTCCCGGCCTTCGTTGCGGCATCACTGGTCCTGCTCGTGATTCCCGGGCCGGCCGTCATGTTCATCGTCGCCCGCAGCGGGGCGCAAGGAAGGCGTGCGGGCCTGATCTCGGTCGCGGGTGTGCACACGGCTTCGATGGTGCACGTGCTCGCCGCGGTCGTCGGACTGTCGGCGATCCTGATGGCATCCTCCGTCGGGTTCTCGGTGGTCAAGGTCGCCGGTGGTGCGTACCTCGTGTACATCGGTGTGAAGGCGCTCCGGAGCGCGCGGGTCCCAGGCGACGGTCTCGAGCCGGCAATGCGACCGTCGGGGCGGCTCTTCACCGAGGGCTTCGTCGTCAATCTCTTCAATCCCAAGGTCGCCCTGTTCTTTCTCGCGTTCCTGCCCCAATTCGTCGAGCGGAACCGCGGCGCGATCTGGTCGCAGACGCTGGCGCTCGGGATGATCTACATCGCGCTCGGCTTGGTCTCCGACGGCACGTATGCGATCGTCGGCGCTCGCGTGGGTGGTTGGTTGCGCGGTCGTAGCGGAGCGTTGCGTGCGAGTCGGTACGCGGAGGGCGGACTCCTGATCGGCCTGGGTGTGCTCGCGCTTGCCCTGCCGCACCGAGTCGAGCAACGATCGCTCCGGGCGCACCGGATTCGATCGTGACGGGAGGGTCGACGTGGCTTTGACCGGTGGTCTCATCGCCGAGAGCTTGCGGGTCGGATCCGTGCTCGCGGACCTGAACCTGAAGGTGACGAGGATCTCCCGCGCCGACGTCGGCGATGTCGACGCCGGCCAGCCGCGCACGTGGACGTTCCTCGATTTCGAAGCGGCCGACGGTGACGCGGAGTCGCTGTCGAACGCGTTGGAGGGCGCGCTCGAACGCGCCGGCGGTTGGTACTGCGATTTCCGCACCGATGGTGAGACGTGGGTGGTCTTCGCGGGCCGGACGTTCCGGTACCCGCGTGGCGACGCCGCGGGCCGCGCCGAGGCTGCGCAGTACGGCCGATCGGTCGGCGTCCCCGAAGCCCAGCTCGACTGGCCCGTATAGCGCGGAAATCCGAAGTCGGCGTTGTGCGCGTCGGCGTATCGTCGAGCGGATGAGCAGCTTCGTTTCCCGCTGGGTCGTGCGGCGCGAGCATCGCGTCGGTGACGACGATCTCGACGCCGCGGGCGTGCTGCGTGACGACGCGATCGAGCGATGGATTGACGACGCGCGTGACGCGTATCTCGAGCATCGCGTGGCGATACAGCACGCGATCGAGCACGCCGCCCGCCACACGAACTGAACGCCGGCGCCCGACTTGCCGCCCGCCGCGCCGAGCTAACCCGCGGCGGGCTTCTCGTCGTGGCCGCCGAACTGCTTGCGCATCGCGGAGAGGAGCTTGTTGGCGAAGTCGGCTTCGCCCTGCGAGATGAAGCGGTCGAAGAGCGCAGTCGCGATCACCGGCGCGGGTACGCCTTCGTCGATCGCGGCGGTCACCGTCCAGCGCCCTTCGCCGGAGTCGCTCACTCGCCCGGAGAACTCCGCGAGCTCCGGCGAGTCCTGGAGCGCGGCGGCGGTCAGGTCGAGCAGCCACGAAGCGATCACGCTGCCGCGCCGCCACACCTCCGAGACCTTCCCCACGTCGAGGTCGTAGCGATACGCATCGGGATCGCGCAGCGGCGCGGTCTCGGCGTCGGTGGTCTGCGACCGCGAGCCGACGTTGGCGTTGTGCAAGATGTTGAGGCCCTCGGCGTAGGCGGCCATGAGCGCGTACTCGATGCCGTTGTGCACCATCTTCACGAAGTGGCCGGCGCCGGCCGGGCCGCAGTGCAGGTAGCCGAGCTCCTCGGGTGCGGGATCGCCGGTACGGCCGGGTGTGCGCTCGCCCGCGGCGTCGAGCCCGGGTGCGAGGGCGCGGAAGATCGGATCGAGGCGCGCGACGGACCCGTCGGGCCCGCCGATCATCAGGCAGTAGCCGCGCTCGAGCCCGAACACGCCGCCGCTCGTGCCGCAGTCGATGTAGTCGATCTTCAGCTGCGCCAACGCTCGCGATCGGGCGATGTCGTCGCCGTAGAAGCTGTTGCCGCCGTCGATGATGACGTCGCCGGCCGAGAGGAGCGGTGAGAGCTCGTCGATAACGGCGCCCGTGATCCCGGCCGGCACCATCAGCCAAACCGCGCGGGGCGTGTCGAGCTTCGACACGAAGTCGGCGAGCGACGTCGCCGCCGTGGCTCCTTCTTCGGCCAGCGCGGCGCCGAGCGCGGGATTGTGGTCGTACACGACGCATTGATGGCCCGCGCGCTCGAGCCGGCGAACGATGTTCGCGCCCATCCGGCCGAGACCGATCATGCCGAGCTGCATCAGGACTCCGACGTGTGGGCGACGAGCGCGGAGCCGACGATGCCCGCGAGGTTGCCCAGCTCCGCGATCTCGACCTCGCAGCCCGGGTCGAGCTTGTCGATGAACAGGTCGGCCTTCTTCGCGACGCCGCCGCCGACCACGATCAACTCGGGCCAGAGCACGGCGTGGAGCTGGGTGAGGTACGTGTTGAACCGCTCGGCCCACTGCTCCCAGGAGAGGTGCTTCTCTTCCCGGCGCGCGTCGGAGGCCCAGGCGTCGGCGATCTTGCCGTTCACCTCGAGGTGTCCGAGCTCCGAGTTCGCGACGAGCGCGCCGTCGTTGAGGAGTGCCGTGCCGATTCCGGTGCCGACCGTCACCATCACGACGACTCCTCTCCGTTCGCGCGCGGCGCCGAAGCGGGCCTCGGCGATCCCGGCCGCGTCGGCGTCGTTCAGGACGGTGCACTGGCGGCCGGTTGCGCGTCCGAACACCGCGGCGGCGTGCGTTCCGACCCATCCGCCGTCGATGTGCGCGGCGGTGCGCACCGTTCCGCCCACCACGACCGCAGGCAGCGTGCATCCGATCGGGCCGTCGGCGCCGAGTTGGTCCACGAGCAGCTTGACGGTCTCCGAGACGGCATCGGGAGTTGCCGGCTGGGCAGTCTCGAGCCGAATCCGGCCGCTTGCGGTGCCGGTGCTGATGTCGACGAGCGCGGCCTTGATACCGTAACCG
>CAZLEC010000295.1:0-5859 GCA_964558245.1 uncultured Burkholderiales bacterium
AATGCTTGGCGCGCCCGGGTCAAGCGAATCGCGGCTGCATTCTTCGTGCAACCGAGAACCCGCGCGATCTGTTCGCTGTCCAAGTCTTCCCAGAATGCCAGCGCGAGAATCTCACGATCTCCTGGGCGAAGCCGTTCCATTGCGTGCAGAACCCGTTGATTCGAGTCGTCGGAACCAGGACGATCCAAGAACAGATCAACAGGTCGTTGTCGAATGCGATCGAAAAGACGAACGCGGCGCCGCGAACCTCGCCACGAATTCGCGAGCATGCGGCGCGCGGTGCCGAACACCCACGCATCGGCTGAACGCGGGCTTGCGGGAACGTCGCGAATTCTGCGCCAGACCGCCAGAAACGTTTCCGCTACGACGTCGTTGGCGGCGTCCTCGTCGGGTACGCGCCGTAAGACGAACGCCCACACTCGGTCGTAGGTCCGGTCGTAGAGCTCACGGAAGCGCTCCTCGTCGCGCTCGTCGTTCCCGCTCAAACTTCCCTCGCGATCACGCCACCACGAACCGCAGACGCCCGACCCGGCACACCTGCGCACCGTTGCCCGTCCGGCGGGCAATGCTACGGTCGAACTGTCGCATTCGACGGACTTGTGCAGCGCGCACTACTCGGATTGCCGCTCGCCGTGCGAACGGTCATTTGAGCATCTTCTCGAACGACATGAAATTCTGAGCGGCGTCCCGGACACCTGATTGTCCGAACGTTGTGATAGTCGACCTCGATGCACCACAGGCCGCCCGCCGGGTAGGCACGAGCCCCCGGCCGGCCGGTCGGTGGGTCGCGCCATGGGTTGCGGCAGCCGGGCCCCGAGCAGGCCTCGGCGCGGTGACGGCTCCGAGGCTTCTCGTATGGTTCGTGGTCGGCGAATGCGTGGTGCCACTCGGCCGTACCGAGGTTCACCGCGCCGGCCTGAAGCATCCATCGGCGAGTTGTGCAGCGAGCCCGTCGCGGTCGCACGTTTCGCCCCGTTTGGCGCGCAACTACTGTTGCGCGCGGTCGGCGACGGACGACCGAGGCGGGCGAGGTCCTCGTAACGGGCCGGGTCTCGGATGCAACCGAGCCTCGCCGCCGGGCGGTCGGCCGGACACGAACACTGATGCTGTCGGGAGGCGGATCTCATGACCGTGATCAGGCCGACACCCCTCGGACGGCGCCGCGTGCTGCTCTTCGACGGCAACGACCACGCAGTCGCGAGCGCGGCACCCGCGCTGGCCGGCATCGGCATCGACCTCGTTCGCCTCGAGTCGATGGACATCGACGCCGAACCCGAGCTGCTCGAGTCGACCGACCGCGATGTGCTCGCGGTGGTGGTCGCGGCCGCCCGCGGTCGCGCAACGGAGACGACCAGCCTCGTGCAGAACCTCCGCGCCGTGCGCTGCCTGCCGGTGCTCGTGCTCGCGCGTCAGATGCAAGACGACGTGCTGTTGCAGGAATTGCTGCCCGCCGACAGCCGCGCCGCCGAGGTCGTCCCGCTCGAGCTCGCGCACCAGATTCGAGCCATCCTGCGGCGATCACCGTCGCGCGTGTTGCGCTTCGGGCTCCTCGAGATCGATACCGGTAGTCGTGAAGTTCGCGTCGGAGAACAGGCGATCGAGCTCTCGCGCCGAGAGTTCGACCTCATCGCGTTTCTCGCGTCGTCACCGGGGCACGCGTTCACGCGACGCGAGCTGCTGCAGGCGGTCTGGCACTCGTCGGGAGAGTGGCAGACGCCGTCGACCGTGACGGAGCACGTCCGGAGGATTCGCATCAAGCTGCAAACGCGGCACGACCTCCCCAACTGGCTCGTCACCGTGAGAGGCACCGGCTACAGATTCCAGGTTTGAGCGTGCGAGAGCGGCCTCGAGGTCGGCGCCGAATAAGAATGGGCCCATGGGCCCGGCGCGCGCACACGACAGTCACGTCGCCGCGTGGCGCGACCGCGGCTGGGTACTGATCGAAGGCCTCGTGCCGACCGACGAGATCGACGCGGCCACCCGCGATCTCCGCGAGATGTTCCCGACGGCCGAGGAATATCACGCCGATCCCGCGGGCGAGCGGCTCCGCCGGATCGGACAGCCGGCCGAGGCGAAGGCGGCGTACACGTGGCCCGCGGCCGGTCCCGGCTTCCGACCCGACCAACATCGTTGGCAGGCGCTGTTCCCGTTCGCGCTCCCCGAGCTCAACCGCTTGTGTGTGCATGCGGCCATCGTCGACTTCGCCGAGCGGGCGCTGCAGACGCGCGATCTCCGCCTCTACCAGGCACTCGCGTCCGCCAAGTACGCGGGCGAGACCAACTACGAGCAACCGATGCACACCGACCGGAATCATTCGTGGCTGCCCGCCCGCAACGTCGCGCCCTGGTGGCACCTCGAGACCTTCCTGTACCTGTCGGACGTGAACGAGGGCAACGCTCCCACCCACCTCGTCGCGCTCCCCGACTCCGCCGGCCGGGCCACGACCGTGCCGCTCGCGATGCCCAAGGGAGATCCCGAGCTGTATGCCGCGGAGCTCGCGGCCGCCGGCGTACGCGGCTCGCTGCTCGCATATCGCACCGACGTGTTCCACCGCGGAGTCGACCTCACGGCCCCCGGCGCCGCGCGTTTCATCCTCGGACTCGGCTTCAAAGTCGCAGGTCACGACTGGATCGGGTATCACACGCAACAGTCGAAATCGACGTCGCCCGCGTGGGTGCGATTCGCAGAGGGTTCCACGCCGCGCGAGTTGGAGCTGTTCGGCTGGCCCCCGCCCGGTCATCCGATCTGGGACGCGGCGTTGCTCGACGAGACCGCCGAGCGATATCCCGACCTCGACCTCGACCCGTGGCGCGCGGCGTTGTGAATTCGAGCGGAGCGCGTCGGGGGCCGCTCGCTATCGTGAGCCGGTGAGCACCGTTCTCCCGAATCCCGACCGGCCGACAATCCGATGATCGAGATACCGGCCGCGTTCAGACCGCGCGACGGGCGCTTCGGCTCCGGACCGTCGAAGGTGCCGCACGAGGCGGTCGCCGCGCTGTCCGACGCCGCGCCCGGGTTCCTCGGCACCAGTCATCGCAAAGAGGGCGTCCGTTCGGTCGTCGGGCGCATCCGGCACGGCCTGGCCGACCTGTTCTCGCTCCCCGACGGCTACGAAGTGCTGATCGGCAACGGAGGCTCCACGCTCTTCTGGGACGCGGCGGTGTTCGGTCTCATCGACCACAAGAGCACCCATCTCGTGATCGGCGAGTTCTCCTCGAAGTTCGCGGCCGCGGCCAAGGCCGCGCCCCACCTCGACGATCCGCAGGTCTGTGAGACCGCACCGGGTGATCGGCCGAAGCTGCCCGACCACGTCGAGGGCGACGTGTACGCCTACCCGCACAACGAGACGTCGACCGGGGTCATGGTGCCGGTGCATCGCCCCGACCGCGACGACGTGCTCGTGCTGGTCGACGGAACCTCGGGCGCGGCCGGGATACGGGTCGACCCCTCCGCGTTCGACACGTACTACTTCGCGCCCCAGAAGTGCTTCGCGAGCGACGGTGGATTGTGGCTCGCACTGTGCTCGCCGCATGCCATCGAGCGCATCGAACGCCTCCATGCTTCGGGGCGTTGGATGCCGCCGACCCTCGACCTCTCCATCGCGCTCGAGAACTCGCGCCTCGACCAGACCTACAACACCCCGGCGCTCGCGACCGTCTTCCTGCTGAATCACCAGGTGCAATGGATGCTCGCCAACGGCGGCCTCGAGTTCTCGGCCGGACGCTGCGACACCGCGGCCGGGATCGTCTACGGCTGGGCCGAGGCGCACGCGCACGCGACACCATTCGTCGCCGACGCCTCGGCTCGCAGCCACGTGACCGCAACCATCGATTTCGACGACGCGGTCGACGCCTCGGCCGTCGCGAGCGCCTTGCGCGCCAACGGCATCCTCGACGTCGAACCGTACCGAAAGCTCGGCCGTAACCAACTCCGAATCGCGCTGTTCCCGGCGATCGATCCCGACGACGTCGAGCGCCTGACCCACGCGATCGACTACACCATCGAGCGACTCGGCAAGTAGCTACCGCTTGCCCACCCCACCGAACGAGGTTCCATGCTGCTGCTGCACGAGGTCCACACCGTCGCGGGTCGCCACGAGGACGAGTTCGAGGCCGCATTCCGCGACGGTTGGATGCCGACGCTCGGCCGCGACGACGACGCTCGCCTCCTCTACTTCCTCAAGCTCGCTCACGGGACCGGACGCGCCTATCACCTCGTGACGATTACCGCCTTGCGCGACGGCGTGGCGTACGAACGCCTCGCACAGCGCGTCCAGCGCGGCGATCTCCGCAGCTGGGCGGCCGACGTCGACCTGCTCCGCCACGAGGTCGCCGGCAAGCTCCTCGTGCCGGTCGACTGGTCGCCCATGCAGGACCTCGACCTCGCAACCGTTCCCGCCGACGGCCGCGAGCACGAAGCCGCCCTCTACATGGAAGACAGCGCCTGGCCCTACGAAGGCGCCCTCGACCGCTACCTCGAAAAGGCGCGAACGCACTACGCGCCCAGCCTGGAGCAGCGCACGGCCCGGTCGCTGCTCACGTTGCTCGGAGTCTTCCAGGCCGCGCTCGGGGCACCGCGACGGCGCGAGGTCGTGCTGTGGCAGCGAGTGGACTTCCCCGATCGGTTGCCCGCCCTGTTCACCCGGGAGCTGCCCGCGCACGTGAAGGGCCCGGGAACCTGGATGCACGACGCCCTCGAAGTCCGCGACGACTGGGAAAGTCGCCTGCTCCGCACCACCACCTGGTCGCCTCTTTAAAATCTACGCGGGTACGACCTGACGGTCGGTACGCTCGCCGACGAGCATCAGGATCGTCGCGAGGCCGGCGAGCACGAACACCGCCGTCCACGGACGCGGCGGAGTCGGCGGTTTCGCCGGCGCCGGGACCGCGAGCACCGTGGTGATCTGCTGCGGGATCCCGTCGGCAGTCGAACCGACCACGGAAAGCACGTCCTGGCCGGGAGCGGCGTCGGACGGCACCGACAGTCGCATGCGCGCGGCGCCGCGGGCATCAGCTTTCGCGCGCGCGAGCACACCCTTGGTACCGGTCATCACGATCGAGACCACGCCACCCGGCCGCCATCCCGTCGACGACACTTCGATCTCACTCGAGCGCGCCGGCGACTGGTTGCTCACCGTCACTTGACCGAGGCTCGCGGCGGCTCCGGCCGGCGCCGCGAGGAGCAAGGTCGCGAGCGCGCCGAACACCACAACCCCCAGGGCAATTCGCCTCCGCACGGTTCCTCCATGGATCAACGCCGGATGCCCGAACCGGCGTGATGACGCTCAAATCAGTTCCTGGATGAGAAGCAGTTCCCCGCCCTGTTCGCAATCGCAGCACCTCGACGCCACTGACGCAACTCGTGTTCGTCGATACCGTTGGTCAGGAAGCAGAACGAGACGCCCGAATCGGGATCGGCCCACGCGATTTGGCCCGCGGCGCCGTTGTGACCGAACGCCCGGGCCGACACCGTGCGCCCCATTCCGCGCATGTGCGACCGCTCGTCGTCGCCTTTTACGACCAGACCGCGTGTCCGGTTGGCCGGCGTTCCCATGAAGTCGGGATAAGAGTTGCGAACGGTCGACGTCACGTCGGCGAGCACTTCCGGCTTCCACATCTGCAGCGGGTCGTGCAGGATCGCCTGGTAGAACAAGGCGAGATCAGCCGCGGTCGACACACCCCCGCCGCCCGGCACTCCGACCGCGCACACCGCCGCCCGGTTGAAGTCGAGCAGGGCCTCGGTCGTGACCTCGGTCATCGGGAGCTGCCGGATCCCGATCGCCGCTTCCAACTCGTCGGGCGTCGCCGGCGCCCCGGTGCGTACGAGGGGATTGATGTCGGCTTTGTCCACGGCCGGGAC
>CAZLEC010000296.1:0-5857 GCA_964558245.1 uncultured Burkholderiales bacterium
CTTTCGACGAACACCGGGCCGAGCGGTACGACGCCGACTCGAGCGACATGTTCGAGCCGGCGGTCGTCGACCCGGCCGTGAGCTTCCTCGCCGATCTCGCGAGAGGCGGCGCCGCACTCGAGCTGGGCATCGGAACCGGGCGCATCGCGCTCCCGCTCATCCAACGCGGCATCCCGGTGCACGGGATCGACATCTCTCCGGCGATGGTCGCACAGCTGCAGACGAAGCCCGGTGGCGCGAGCATCGGCGTGACCGTCGGCGACTTCGCCACGACCACCGTGGGCCGCACCTTCGAGCTGGCGTACCTCGTCTACAACACGATCATGAACTTGACCACCCAAGACGAACAGGTTGCGTGCTTCGCCAACGCGGCCGCGCACCTGGAACCGGGCGGGTGCTTCGTGATCGAGTTGATCATTCCCGCGCTGCAGCGCCTCCCGCCCGGCGAGACCGTGCGCGCGTTCACGGTGACGCCGACTCGGCTCGGCTTCGAGGAGTACGACGTCGCGACACAGATTGCGTACTCCCACCACTACTGGGCGAACGACGGCGAGCTCGAGGTGTTTTCGGCGCCGTATCGCTATGTATGGCCGTCGGAGCTCGACCTGATGGCACGCCTCGCGGGCATGACGTTGCGCGATCGCTGGAGCGACTGGCATCATGCCCCCTTCACGAGCGAGAGCACATCGCACGTCTCGGTATGGGAGAAGACGGTGCAGTGAGCGAAGACCTGACTCTGCCGGCGTTCGCGAGCTGGCCGATCTTCCCGTTCGTCGGCGACCTGCGCGTGCGCGCCGTCGAACCGCGGCGCTCGGCCGATTGGCCGCGCGAGGGCGAACCGGGAGGTGCGCCGTGCCGGTCGTGTGCCGAGTCGGACGATCGCTGCATTTGGGTGGATGAGCACTGGCGGGTGCTGGCTCCCGAACAGCGGTTGGCTGTACCCGTGCAACTCTTTCTGGAGACGCGCGAGCACGTGGACATGGACGGCTTGAGCCCGGCGCGCGCGGCCGAGCTGGGCCAGTTGATCGTGAGGCTCGACCGCGCGATCCAAGCGATCGGCGGCATCGGACGCGTGCACATCAGCCGCTGGGGCGACGGCAACTCACACTTTCATCTGTGGTTCTACGCCCGACCGGTCGGCGACGTGCAGATGCTCGGATTCTGCCTGCCGATGTGGGCGCAGATTCTCGATCCGACCCCCGAAGACATCTGGAACCGCAACCTCGCGGTCGTCGCGCGAGAGCTCGCAAGGGATGGCGGCCGCGCGATCGCCTGAGAGTGGGCGTCAGGCGATCTGTGGAGCTGCCGATGACGTACCGGTGAGCCGAGCCGAACAGATTCGGGCCGAGAGTGCGAAGCGTCGGCGGAGCAACCTTGCCCGTGCCGTGCCAGTCGCCGTGACGTCCTTCACGATCACTGCGCTCCGTTGCGACGCCTGCTGTTTCACGCTGCGCGACGGGCGAGAGTTCGTGGTGAACGTCACGAGCCCGGCCCGGATAGAGGAAGCCTTGGGCGCGATCGGCGTATCCGTGGCTGCGGGATGCTGACGGTGACCGATCGCAGGCCGAGCGGTTGCGGGTTGCTCCCGCGCAGCTGCGTCCAGAGGTGCGGCGCGGGAACCGCACGGCGCGTACGCTGTTCCTCGTGCCCGTGAAGGAAGGACCGGTCCCGCCGTTTCCCGATGGCGCCGACCCCGACGAGTACGACCGGCTGCGGCGCCGGGTGCTCTGGAAGATGCCGTCGGGCTTGTACGTGGTGGGGAGCACCGACAAGGCCGACCGGCGCAACGGCATGACCCTCAACTGGGCGAGCCAGGTGTCGTTCGACCCGAAGTTGATCGGGATCGGCGTGGAGCGGGAGGCGCTCACTCACGAGCTGATCACGGCCGCGGGCGTGTTCTCGCTCTGCCTCCTCGACCGCGAAGACCGTGCGATCGTCCGCAAGTTCACGAAGCCGGTCGAGGTGGATCTCCCGGCTCGCACGCTCAACGGTTTCCCGTACGTCGACGGCCCGGTCACCGGCGCGCCCGTGCTCGCGCAGTCGGTTGCGTACGTCGAGTGCGAGGTCCGCCAGCCGGTGGAGGTCGGCAACCACACGCTGTTCCTCGGTGAGATCGTCAACGCCGCCTTCCTCAAGGACGAGGAGACGGAGATCCTCCGCATGGAGGACACTCGGATGAACTACGGCGGCTGACGCCCAGAGTCACACCGCCGTCGTGGCCACGTACGCGCCGCGCAGCGCCGGAACGAGACCTCGGGCCCGAACCGTGGTGTGGTCGGATTTCTCGATCTTCGAGACCCTGACCGCGAGGATCGCGGCTGCGAGCGCGATCGCGAGGCATGCGGCCAACGCCACGAACGAGAAGATCGGGAACGGGAACATCAATCCGTTCTGGATCCACGTGGCCCAGGCCGCGGTCGCGGCGACCGCGATCATGGGGACGAACGAGTGTGCGAACGCGCGCGCCCGATCGTCATGGAGAGGACGCGGCGAAGCGCCCGCGTCGTCGGGTCCCACCTGGAGGCGGGCCCGAGCAGTGAACAGCGCCCGAGTCGCGGCCGCGAGAACGATCGCCGCGCCGATCGCCCACCACGTGGCGCCGACCGGGTGGGTGTTGTCGGCCGAGATGAACGCGACGGCCTTCGTGTGCGGGAACAGCAGCGCGGGAACGAGCAGGCCGATGCCGAGGAGGCCGCCCACGGCGAACCCGAGGAGCAGCGGAAGCGCTCGGCGCGGTCGCACCTTCGCGGCGCCGGGCCCGAAGAAGTCGCGGCGCACAGCTCCGTGATCCTCGAACGCGTCGCCGGTGTCGGCGACCCAGCGGGTCCACTTCGCGCGGTTCAGGTATCGCACCCGGTGGCGGCCGGTCGGGTCGGCGTACCAGCCGGTTGACGCGTCTCGTTGCTCGTGCTGCTCGATCCATCGCTCGTACCGCCGACGCTTCAACCCGCCCGGCCGCCACCAGTAGGCCTCGAGCAGTGTCAGCCCGCCGATGCACCCTCCGAAGAACAACAACATGTCGCGGGTCATCGCAAAGGGCCCGCTCCACGCGAGGCCGGAGGGCACGGTGATGATGAGGTAGATCAACGCCAGATTGCACAGGAAATAGCGGACCGGGTGCCTCGCCTGCGCGTGCGCGCACCAGTCGGTGATTCGGCGCACGCTGTCGGAGATCTTGTTCATCGGCGGGCCCGTTCTCGCGTCGGAAAGGATAGGTCAGCCCGGCTTCCAGCGGCGGCGGGCGCGAGCAACCGATGGCGTTCTACGCTGCGTCGCATGACCGACGTGGCTGCAGGTTCGGGCGTCTCGCGGGGCGAGCGCGGCGGGTTGGTGCGCAACTGGAAGTACGTCCTCACGACGACGAACCCTCCCGCCGGCCGGCTCGATCCCGTGTCGAAGTGGCTGTACCTCACCCGCGCCGGCGTGCTGCCCATGACGCTGGTGGCCGCGGCCCTCGCCGGGCTGCTTGCAGTGTTCCGCGGCGCCGACGTGTCGTGGGGTTGGTTCGCGCTCGCGGCGGCCGGGATCGTGCTCGCGCACATGGCCAACAATCTCATGAACGATCTCTTCGACCTCGAGGTCGGGACCGACCGCGAGGACTACCCGCGCAATCTCTACTCGCCCCACCCGGTGCTCTCGGGCGTGATCACGCGCAAGGGACTGGCCGCGTGCGCGCTGGTGGTCAACGCGATCTGTCTCGCGATCATGATCGTGCTCACCGTGGCGCGCGGTTGGCCCGTGATCGCGTTCGCGCTGGGCGGGTTCCTGCTGTCGGCCGCGTACACCGCGCCGCCGTTGCGCCTCAAGAAGCACGGGCTCGGCGAGCCCACCGTGATCGTCGTGTGGGGGCCGCTGATGGTCGGCGGTGTCTACTACGCGGCCACCGGAACGATCTCCGGCGCCGTCGTGCTGGCGTCGCTGCCGTACGCGTTGCTCTGCACGACCGTGCTCATGGGCAAGCACATCGACAAGATCCCGTGGGACGCGGCCGACGGCACCCACACCCTGCCCGTGCTCCTCGGTGAGGCACGCGGCCGCCGCGTGACGCAGGCGATGTTCGTCGGCTTCTACGTGTCGGTGATCGCGCTCGTGATCGCGCGGGTGTTGCCGGTGGCATCGGTGCTCGTGTTGCTTTCGCTGCCGGTGATGCGCCGCACCTGGCAGGCGTACTCGGAGCCCAAGCCCGCGGAGTCGCCGGTCTACAACCCCGTGTGGCCGTTGTGGTTCGCGGCGATGTCGTTCCTCGTGACGCGGCGGGCCGGCGGCCTCCTCGTGCTGGGTTTGATCGTCGGCGCGATCCTCGGTTGGTGACCGCGGCCGCACAAGACGCGCGCGATCGACATCGGGGCGGCGATAGGAGAGATCTCGCGTTCGCGCTCATGGGGGCGTTCGCGTTCGGCTGCACGATCCTCTTCAGCCGCACCGTCGCCCGTGACCAGCTCGCGCCCGGCGTCGCGCTCGGCATCCGCTTCGCCGTCGCGGGCTGCATCCTGTTGGGCGTGCTGGCCGCGCGGCGGCGGCCGCTGTTGCCGCCGCCGGGGGAGCGCGTCGCCGCGTTTGCGCTGGGCCTCTGTGTCTACGCGGTCGAATCGACCTTCTTCTACATGGGCCTCGAACGCGGGACCGCGGCCGCGGTCGCGCTGATCTTCTACGCCTACCCCGCAGTGGTCGCGCTCGTGGAGACCGTCACCGGCGCGATCCGGCTGCGGGCGCGGATGGTGGTGGCGCTCGCCCTCTCGGTCTCGGGGAGCGCCATCGTGGCGATCGGTGGCGGCAAGGTCGCGATCTCCACGACCGGCGTGGTGCTCGTGTGCGGCTCGGTCGTGATGTTCTCGACGTACGCGCTGCTGAGCGACCGCGTGCTGCCCCGCACCGACTCCCTCACCGCGGCGGCCTGGACCGCGATCGGCGCGTCGATCGGCGTCACCGCGTTCGGCGCGCTCCGGGGACAGTTGACCGAGCCAACCGGTCACGCGCTCGCCGCGCTCGTCGCCAACGGCGTCGCGACCGCGGCGGCCTTCGCCTTGTTCTTCGTCGTGCTCGACCGGATCGGCCCCACGCGCACCGGGATCTGCATGGCGTTCGAAGCCGTCACCGGGATCGCGCTCGCCGCGATCTTCCTCGGCGAGTCGGTGCGGCCGATCGTCGCGCTCGGCGGCGCCGCCGTGCTCGCCGGGGCCGTGCTCGCCGCGCTGATCTCGCCCGCGCCCGTGGAGGCGCGCGAGCGATCCTCGCCGCCCTAACCACTCGGCTACGAGCTGCGGCTCTCGATCACGCGTCGGTGTCTCGAAACCTCCGAGCCTCCGCTCTGCGCCTGGGCACCACTCGGGAAGAAGTTCCCTGCGGTTTGTTCTTCGCAATGCCGGTTCCGGCGGATGAATTACGGCGCGCTGCGGTCTACAGTCCGAATATGGCGAACTCCTTCACACCCAGCACGATGCAGGACTTCCCGCTCTCCATTGCCGCAATTCTGCGGCACGGTCAGCGCGTCTACGCCCAGAGTGAGTGCGTCACCTGGACCGACTCCGGCGCTCGTCGTGCGACCTTCGCCGAGGTCGGCGCGAACGCGGGCCGGCTCGCGAACGCGCTCGCTCGCCTCGGAGTGGAGAGCTGCGATCGGATCGGCACGTTCTGCTGGAACAGCCAGGAGCATCTCGAGGCCTACCTCGCGGTCCCGGCAATGGGCGCGGTGCTCCACACGCTCAACATCCGGCTCTTCCCCGAACAGCTCACCTATGTGATCAATCACGCACAGGACCGGATGATCCTGGTCGACGATTCACTCGTTCCGGTCCTGGCCAAGGTCGCGGCCGAGTTGCAGACGGTCGAGCGTTACGTCGTGATCGGCGACGGCGAC
>CAZLEC010000297.1:0-2751 GCA_964558245.1 uncultured Burkholderiales bacterium
CGAGAGCCCTGTTACGTCGGGTATCGACATGACGTTCCACGCACTGCCGTCCCAGCGCTCGGCCAGGGGATGCGAGATGCCGTCGACCTGGTACAGGCCGGCCACGACGCAGAAGGTCTCACTCACACACTCGAGGTCCGAGAGGTAGGGGCCGGTGGCACCCGCCGGGCCGGGCAGGGGCGCGGCCGACGCGAGCGTCCACCTCGACCCGTTCCACTGCTGCATCATGGTCGCGCTCGCGCTCACGTTTCCGTAGCTGCCGAGCGCGAAGCACGTCGCAGCGGATGGACACGCGACCGTGACCAAGCCGCCGGTCGGGACGGCGGGCGCGTTGCCACTCGGCACGATCGACCACGCGGGCGCGGCCGCGGCGGCCGACACGGGAACGAGCGCGGCGGCAGCCATCGCCATCGCCGCCAACCCCCTGCCGAGACGTCGCACGGCTTCCCCCCCCGCCTCCGTACCGCTCAAGTATTCCCCCCGGCGACCCGTGAGACCAGGCCCGGTTCCGGCTGCGTTCAACCCGAGACGGCGAAAAGGTGCCAGGAGCCGGGAACGCCTTTCAGCTCGTGGTCGCCGCGGTCTTCGAACTCGATGCCGGAACCGGCGACGAGGTCCACGACCGTACGGGACGCGAGCACTTCACCCGCCGCGGCCAGCCCGGAGACCCGCGCCGCGATGTGGACACCGATACCGGCGACGTCCTGGTCGCGTAGCTCGATCTCGGCGGTATGCGCGCCGGAACGCACGTCGAGGCCGGACTCGCGCGTCGTGTTTCTGATCATGACCAAGGCGCTGATGGCGCGCGCCGGTCCGTCGAACACTGCGAGCATGCCGTCGCCGGTGTTCTTCACTTGCCGACCTCTGAAGCGTGCGAGAGAGCGACGTACGACGTCGTCGTGGTGGTCGAGAAGCTCCTTCCACCCACGGTCTCCGAGGGTCACGGCGTGTTGCGTCGAGTTCACGATGTCGGTGAACGCCACGGTTGCGAGCGTGCGGTCGACGTTCTGCGTATGACGGGCGCCGGTCAGGAATTCCTCGATGTGCTCGGCAAGCTCGTCGGTCGAGCTGGAGAAATAGAGATGGTCGCTGCCGGCCAACTCGACGTACTTGGCATTGGAGAGATGCTCGGCCAGGTACCGTCCGTGCGCGGCGCGTACGTACTGGTTGCCCGCCTGATGCGCGACGAGCACTGGCTGGTGCACGGCTCCCAGCACATCTCGTACGTCGAGCGCGAACGCGGCCTGCTGCATCTGCATCGCAGGTCCCATGCCGACTGAGTGCCTCCCGAAGTGTGCCCACCACTGCCGGAACGCGGGATCGCCGGCTCGGCTCGGTGCCACGATCTCCGGAAATATCCCAGTCGGGAAGACTCGCCGAATCGCGGCCACCGACGACGCTTGAAGGTCCGACGGCATGCCCAGGTGGTAGTCGGGCGCTCGGCTCAGCCGCGCGAAGGTGTTGTACAGCACCAAGCTCGAGACGCGCGACGAATGCGTTGCGGCGGCGAGCAGTGCGGCCAGACCGCCTGCGTCGATGCCGATGAGGTGCGCTTGCATACTCCCGGCCGCGTCGAGCACCGAGATGAGATCGTCGACCCACTCCTCGGCGGTTGGGATCGCGCGCCGAGCGACCGGATCCGAGAGTCCACACCCGCGTTTGTCGAACAGGACGAGTCGGCCGAGCGAGCCGAGCCGATGGAAGAAGCGAGCCGCGAACTGATCGTCCCACGCCAGTTCCACGTTCGACCAGGATGTCGGCATGAGTGCCATGTCCAAAGGACCGTCGCCGAACACCTGATACGCCACATAGGAACCGTCGGCGGTTTCCACGTATTGCGTCTTCGGAAGGTCGGCCACATCCCGGATCACAGCACACGCCGGCGCGATCGACAAAAGACGACGCGCGACGACACTCCGAGGACCGTTTACTCGTTGAGCGGGGTGACGCGCGGTGGAGCGAACCGTGCGAGCACGACGCTCTCCGGTCGAGCGTCGCCCTCCCAGTCCCAGGCCGCGATCTGGTCGTAGGAGCGGCGCCCGACGCTCGCCCGCACGATCTCGAAACGAGTCGTGTGCACCGTCGCAGTTGGTTCGCCGGCACCGCCGACGACCCTTTCGCCGGCGTCGTGGACGATCCGCAACGCGCCGGCTTCGCCGCGTTGCGCGCCGATGCCGCCGGAAACACCGCGGAACGCGTAGGCGATCGCGTCGGAGTCGCGCTCGCCGGGAACGCCGAGCGCGCCGCGCACGTCATGCTCATGGGTGACCGCGTCGGTCAACAGCATCGCCCGCATCAGCGGGTCGAGCTTCGCGATCATCGGTTCGACGATCGCACTGCAACGTGCCCACTCGTCGAGCACCTCGCCGATCGGCACGTCCCTCCGGGCATCCACCTGAGCGCCGGTCCACTCATCGCTCGCCACATCGGCGAGGTTGCCGGAGGCGATGTCAGCAGTTCCGCCCGCAAGGTGGGCCACAACATCGCGAACCCGCCAATCGGGAGTCGCCGGGGCAACGAGGTCGAGCATCTCCTCCGGGAGCTCACATACGAGAGCCGCGATGCGGACGCGGACACTGCGGTAGACCGCGCCATGATCGATGTCGCTCATGAAAGCGACGCTAGTAGCCGTCCGCGGCGAGGTACCGAAGGCTCGAGAACAACGCCGGCGCGGGCTACGGCCTCGTCGGCGGTGTCGGTCGATACGAGAACGCCTGGCTGATGGCCTACCTGCGTGGTCCGGAAGGGATC
>CAZLEC010000297.1:2851-5856 GCA_964558245.1 uncultured Burkholderiales bacterium
CGGTCGATACGAGAACGCCTGGCTGATGGCCTACCTGCGTGGTCCGGAAGGGATCGACCCGAAAGTGCACGTTCCGCCGCGTCGGGCTCACTCCTATGAGCATCAGTGCCCTACGAGGGTACGGATCGTCAAAAGAATCGCTGCCGGCCGCTGCGAATTGAGGTGAGGCATCGTCTGGTGCTGAGCGGAGGAGCCTGATTCAATGGGTCCACCTTCGGGGGGAGGGTCATGGTGCGGCGGCGGGGTCGGCGGGTGCGGGTTTTGGTTCTGGCGGCATCCCTCGCGATGCCGCTCACCGGTGTCGCGGCGCTGCTGACCGCTCCCGCGGCGGGTGCCGCGATCACGGTGTACACCGACGCCGGCATAGGGATCCCCGGGGCCATCACCACGGGGCCCGACGGCGCGCTGTGGTTCACCGACACGCGTTCGATCGGCCGGATCACCACCGCCGGCGCCGTCAGCCATTTCCCGTACCCGGCCAACGTGCAAGCGGTCGACATCGCGAGCGGGCCCGACGGCGCGCTGTGGTTCACCGACGTCGATGGCAACTCGATCAACCGGCTGACGACATCGGGAAAGTTCACCCGTTACACGAACGCGGGCATCGTCCACCCGGTCCGGATCACGGCGGGTCCCGATGGCGCCTTGTGGTTCACGAACACCGGTCCCGACGGTAACGGCCATTCGATCGGGCGGATCACCACCGCGGGCGCGGTGACCATCTACACGAACGCGAACATCATCGGGCCGGGCGACATCACGGCCGGACCTGACGGCGCCGTGTGGTTCACCAGCATCGAGAACAGCGCGATCGGGCGGATCACCAAAGCCGGAACCATCACGATGTTCACCGACCCGGGTATCTACCTACCGGGAAACATCACGACCGGTCCCGACGGCGCGTTGTGGTTCACCCGTTACAACGCGATCGGGCGCATTACCACCGCCGGGAAGGTGACCGTTCCCTACACCTTCTCGAAGATCACGCCCCAGCTCAATGGGCTCGCGACCGGTTCCGACGGCGCGTTGTGGTTCACCAACCTCGCCGACGGTGAGATCGGGCGGCTCACGACCACCGGCGCCCTCTCGTACTTCGCCGGTCCCAGCGTCACGTACCCGAACGAGATCACCGCCGGGCCCGACGGCGCGTTGTGGTTCACCAACTCGGGCTCGATCGGACGGATCACCGTGTCGACTCCGCCCACCACGGTGCCGGGCGCGCCCGTGATCGGCACCGCGACGGCCGGAAACGGATTCGCCGAGGTGACGATCACGCCACCCGCCGACGACGGTGGGAGCGCGATCATGCGTTACACCACGACATGCGCATCATCGAGCGGCGCCACGGGATCGACGGCGAGTGCTCCCGGAACGGTTGTCGTCGACGGTCTGACGAACGGTTCGACCTACACGTGCACCGTGACCGCGACGAACATCATCGGGACCAGCGTTGCATCCGCGGCGTCGAACAGCTTCGTTCCGGCCGGACCGGCGACCGCGCCCCCCGCGCCGACGATCGACCTGGCAACACCGGGGAACGGGTCGGTGACCGTGAAGTTCACACCGGGCAGCACCGGCGCCGGCCCGACCACCTTCTTCGTGTCGTGCCCACCGTTCGTCGACGTGTCGTGGCGCCCGGCATCGCCGAGCGGTTTCGCATCTGGAACGAGCAGCCCGATAACCCTGTCCGGCTTGAAGGACGAAGACCTCTACACCTGCTCGGCCTACGCGCGGAACGCGCAAGGAACGAGTCCGCTGTCACAGCCCTCCAAGAAGTTCGTGCCGTCCGACATCGCGCACGCGCCGACGGCGCCGCGCAGTCCGGTCGCCGAACCCGGCAACGGGCAAGCCGCGGTTCGTTGGACCGCCCCGGTGGACGACGGCAACTCGGGCATCATCCCGTACATCGTCACCCCGTACCTCGGCCAAACCGCGCTCACCCCGCAGTCGTTCTACAATCCGCCGAGGGTCAACATGGCTGCGACGGTCACCGGCCTGACGAACGGCAAGAGCTACCGGTTCAAGGTCGAGGCCGAGAACCGTTACGGGACGAGTCCGCCCTCGGTATTCTCGAACGCGGTCACGGTTGGCGCTCCGTCGGCCCCTACCGCGGTGAGAGCGACGAGTGCCGGCGGCGCGCTGAAGGTCGCGTTCATCGCGCACGCGAACAACGGCGCACCGGTCACGATGTACTCGGCCACGTGCAAGTCGTCGAACGGCGGCGTGGCGAAGACCAAGAGCGGCAAGACCGGACCGATCATGCTCACCGGACTCACGACGGGCAAGATCTATACGTGCACGGTTACCGCGACCAACAGTCGCGGAACGGGGCTCCCGTCGAGCGCGTCCGGTGCGGTGCGCGCGTAGTCCGACGACCCGCGCCGAACACTGGCGCTCGAATCGGTTGGTGGCGGCACGGCGCTGGAGTTGTCGAGCTTCGTCCGACCTCAGGGGTGGAAGCGATCGGTTGGCGCAGCTCTCGCGAAGTTCTGGTTGTCGCGCCTCACGGTGTTCGCATAACGGCGCCGGAGCAGGCAATGTGTGCGTGTGGACGGCGAGGCGCTCGTTCGATCGCCCGAGATCTCGGATGCGGAACAGATCGCGCGGACGAAGAATGACAGTTGGCGCGACGGCTACCGCGGGCTGTTGCCTGACTCGATCCTTGACGGGCTGGACGATGGGCGGTCCACGACCCAATGGGCTCAGTGGCTACGGGACGGCTACGAGAACGCCGGGTTACCGGCCGAGATCCGGGTCACAACCAACGGGGCACGAGAAGTGGTCGGCGTCAGCGCCTTTGGTGCGTACCGAGACCTGCCCAACGACGCACACCGCGGTGAGCTCTGGGTGCTCTACGTCGCGCCGTCGCATTGGGGGCGCGGCTACGGATACGCACTACTACGCGATGCAGAACACGCGCTCGCCACCACGGGGCGGCGCGACCTGGCGCTCTGGGTTCTGGAAGGCAATGACCGCGCGCGCCGGTTCTATGAGAAGAGCGGCTG
>CAZLEC010000298.1:0-5854 GCA_964558245.1 uncultured Burkholderiales bacterium
CGGCCTCCGCGTAGAGCTCGACGACGCGCTCGTCGGTGATGCCGCTCACGAACTGCACGGCGTCGGTGAGCCCGAGCCGTTCGAGCTGCGCCGGAACCGCGCTCTTGTGGCGCGGCTGACCGATCACGACGAGATGCGCGTCGTCGCGTTCGGTGCGCACCTTCGCGAGGGCTTCGATCAGGTAGGTGAGACCCTTCAGTGGGACGTCGGCGCTTGCGGTGGTCAACATGCGGCCCGGGACGCGTGCGATGTGCGGGAGCGGACGGAACCGCTCCTGGTCGACACCGACCGGCACGACGTTGAGGGTGCCGATGTCGACGCCCATCTGCGCCACGATGTCCTTCTTCGAGTTCTCGGACACGGTGATGTGGCGGGGCACTTGGCGCGCCACCTTCATCTGCATGCCCAAGAAGCCGTACCAGCGGCGAAGCGTCGCGCGCCGCCAGGGACCGCTCGCGGCCGCGAGGTCGAGGTCGCGGTCGACGGTGATCGGGTGGTGCAACGTGTTGACGAACGGCCAGTCGTCGCGCAGGAAGCCGAGCAGCCCGGCGCCGAGGCACTGGTTGTCGTGCACGAGGTCGAACTCGTCGCGCCGGCCGCGCAGCGCCTTGTAGACGCGCTGGCTGAACGCGTACGGCTCCGGGAACCCGGCGCTGCACATGATCGCGAACTCCCGGAGGTCGTCGATCGTGCGGAACTCGTGCGGCCACGGGACGCGGAACGGGTTGTCGCGCCGGTAGAGGTCGAGACCCGGCACCTTCTCGAGCACCACCGGATCGTCGGCGACCGGCCACGGCTGGCCCGCGAACATCGTGACGGAGTGACCGAGACCGGTCAGCTCACGGGTGAGGTGACGGCTGTAGACGCCCTGACCCCCGCAGTGAGGGTTTCCCCGGTAGATGAGGAAGGCGATGCGAAGCGGATCGCCGGGGCGCGGCAGGGGGACCGGACGATCAGGCATGTAGCGACCAGGATGGAGGGCGGGCTCCCGTGGCCGCAAACTCACGCCCAGGACCCAGGCGGAATCGGGGGATGGGCCGGCCGGGCCGGGCGATAGGGTCGCGGGGATGACCGGCCCGGCGATCACCGGAGGGATGCTCGCCCGGTCTCACGGGGTGGGAGATCCTCGTTGGTCGCCCGGGGGCGAGCGGCTGGCCTGGACCGACCGCTTCAACGGTCGCGTCGATCTCGTGGTCGCCGCGGCCGACGGCTCGGCCGCCCCGGTGGTCGTCACCGCGCACCGCGGCGTGGGTGGCGGTTGGTGCTGGGCGAGCGACGACGAGTTGGTGGTCGCCACCGACGACGGCCGGCTGATCACGATCGCACCCGATGGCTCGACGGGCCGGGTGCTGCACCGCGACGGCGAGGCGATCGCTCCGACCGTGTCCGCGCGCGGCGAGGTCGCCTTCGCGATCGAACGCGACGATGCGTGCGACATCGCCGTGGTCCCACTCGACGGTTCGGCCTGGCCGGTTCGCGTCTCGCACGCCGACTACGCATGGGACCCGGCATGGTCACCCGACGGGCTCACACTGGCGTGGCACGAATGGGATCTGCCCGACATGCCGTGGGACGCGTCACGCGTCGCGTTCAAGCCCATGTCGGGTGCGCACGGCGCGGGCAGCGCGAAGATCGGCGGCGACGCCGTGGCCGCGAGCCAGCCGCGCTTCTCGCCCGACGGCACGCAGCTCGCGTTCGTGTCCGACGCAGACGGTTGGCCCGCGTTGTGGGTGTCCGCGCCCGACGGCACGAACGCGCGGCCGGTGATCGCCGAGGGTCGGGAGCACGCCGAGCCGTCGTGGGGACCGGGCCAACGCTCGTTCGCGTGGTCGCCCGACAGCTCCGAGCTCGCCTGGTGCCGCAACGAAGACGGCTTCGGCCGGCTCGTGATCGCGGCGCCGGGCAAGCGGTCGGCGCGCGAGCTCTCCAAGGGTTGGCACCGCGGCCTCGATTGGGATGCGCGCGGGATCGCGTGCGTTCGCTCGGGAGCGGTGACACCGCCGCAGGTCGTCGTGCTCGCCGCGAACGGGTCGGGACGGCGCGCACTCGCGCGGGGCCCGATCGGCGGGTTCGAGTCGAGCGGTTTGGTCGAGCCGCGGGCCGTGACGTGGAAGTCGGGGAGCGCGACCGTGCACGGGCTGCTGTGGCGCCCGGCCCACGCTTCCACCTCGGCCCGTCCGCTGCTCGTGTCGGTGCACGGCGGGCCGACGGGCCAGGCGCTCGCCGACTGGACACCCCAAGTGCAGGCGTTCGTGCAGCGTGGATGGTCGGTGCTGCAACCCAACTATCGGGGATCGACCGGCTACGGCCGCGCCTACACGCAGGCGTTGGCCGGCTACTGGGGCGACCGCGACGTGGCCGATGTCGCGTCGGGCATCCGTCACGCGGTGAAAGAAGGATGGGCCGATGCCGCTCGCGTCGCGATCATGGGCGGGAGCGCCGGCGGCATGACCGCGTTGCTCACTTCGGCCCAGCACCCGGATCTGGTGCACGCGGTGATCGCCCGCTTTCCGGTCTGCGATCTCATCGACTTGGCCGCGACCACGCACCGCTTAGAGTCGACGTACACGTTTCGCCTCGTCGGCACGCTCCCGGAGGCGGCCGACACCTATCGCGACCGTTCGCCGCTCGCGCAGGCGGGCGAGATTCGCGCGCCGGTGCTCCTGCTCCACGGCGACCACGACACGTCGGTGCCGCTCGCGCAATCACAGTCGATCGCCGACGCGCTGCGCGCCGCGGGCACAACGGTCGAGCGGCACGTGTACCCCGGCGAGGGGCACGGCTGGTCGAGGTCGGAGACGATCGCCGACGACTTCGACCGGGTCGACGCCTTTCTCCGACGATGGGTGCTCCCTCGTTGAGCCCGCGTTCGCCCGGCGCGGCGGGTCCGGACGACGGCTTTCAGGGGCCGAAACGGGGAGCCGACCGAGCGGTGCTGCTCGCACACGGCGCCGGTGCCGACATGCACGCCGCCGCGTTGACGACCGTCGCTGACGCGCTGGCCGGCGCACGCGTTCCGTCGTTGCGGTTCGACTTCCCGTACCGGCTCGCCGGTCGTCGCGCGCCCGACCGCCCGCCCGTGTTGCTCGCCGCGGTTCGTGACGCCGCGGCGGAGCTCGCCCGGCGCGCGAAGGTGCCGCCCGAACGCCTCGTGCTGGGTGGGCGGTCGATGGGCGGTCGCATCGCGTCGATGGTCGCCGCCGCCGACGTCGACGGCATACCGGCGCTCGGGCTCACGCTCCTCGGCTATCCGTTGCACCCGCCGGGTAAGCCGGATCGACTCCGCGTCGAGCACTTCCCCGCGCTGACGATGCCGGTGTTGTTCGTGAGCGGGACGCGCGACGCGTTCGGCACTCCCGAGGAGTTGCAGCGCCACGCGAAGAAGATCAAGGGCGCGGTGGAGTTCTCCTGGATCGAGACCGGTGACCACAGCTTCAAGCCGTTGAAGGCCAGCGGGTTGAGCGCAGCTGATGCGTTGGCCGAGGTCGCCGGCGCGGTCGTCGATTTCGTGTGCCGGCTGTGACGGCGTACGACCCCGCGCGCTGGGCCAACTTCTTCCTCGGGGAGCTCGGCGCCGCGGCGGCGCTGGTCGGCCTGTTGTTCGTCGCGATCTCGATCAACCTCGAGCGCATCTTGTCGTACGCGTGGTTGCCGGGTCGCGCGGCCGAGACGCTGGTGCTGCTCGTCAACGTGCTCGTTGCCGCGACCTTCGGACTCCTGCCGGATCAGGCCGCGCGCACACTCGGATGGGAAGTGCTCGTCGGGAGCGGTGCCGTCTGGCTCGGCGTGCTGGTTTCGCAGGTGCGAGCGCGCCGGCACTACCGCGGCCAACCGGCATCGTGGTTCGCGGTTCGGGTGCTGATCACCCAGGTCGGCACACTGCCGTTCGTGGTCGGCGGCGTTTCGCTGGTCGCGGGCCGCGGCGGCGGGTGCTACTGGCTGGTGGCGGCAACCATCGCCGCCGTGCTGGCTGCGCTCGAGAATTCATGGGTGCTGCTGGTCGAGATCGTGCGGTGACCTGGGATACCGCTCCGGGCGGTGCCGAGCGCGAGAATGGTGGCCGTGCGTGTCGATCGGTGGTTCGCGTTCGTCGACCTCTCGGGATTCACGTCCTTCGGCGACGAATACGGCGACGAGGAGTCGGTGCGGGTCCTCACCGTGTTCCGCAGCGCGGTGCGCCAGGTGGCGACCGACTTCGGCGTACGCATCGCGAAGTGGCTCGGCGACGGATGCATGCTCGTGTCCGTGGAGCCCACGCAGTTGGTCGCGGCGGTGTGCAAGCTCGAAGCGCTGGCCCGGGATCTCGAGCTCCCGCTCGAGCTGCACGCGGGGATGGCGGGCGGCGCGGTGATCCTGCTCGAAGGTGACGACTACACCGGCCGGTGCGTCAACCTGGCGGCCCGGCTCGCGAGCGTCGCCGAAGCCAGCGAAGTCCTCTCCACGCCCGAGCTCGCCGACTTCGCGCCGGCCGGTACCGCGGTCGAGCCGGCCGGGATGATCACTGTCGCCGGTCTGCACGATCCCGTCGAGGTCGTGCGAGTGGGGATGGCCGCCGAGCGGGCGCGCGACGGTTCGTAGCCTCTCCGGCTCACGCGCTGGGTTCACGGGTACCGTTCTCGCATGATTGCGTACGACACCATCGAATTCGAACGCGCCGGCACGGTCGGCTGGTTGCGCCTCAACCGTCCCGATCGGCTCAACTCGTTCACGATCGCGATGTGGCACGAGATGCGCGCGCTCGGCAACGAGGTGATCGACGACGCCGAGTTGCGTGCGGTCGTGGTGACCGGCCACGGGCGCGCGTTCTCGTCGGGTATCGACACGACGGTGTTCACGGCCGGCGCCTCGGATTCGATCGAGGACGGCGACGACGCGGGAACGCGTCATGCCGATCCCACCGTCGACGGCATCCTGCGCGCGCAGGCCGCGTTCTCGTGGCTTGCCGACGCGCGCTATCCGACGATCGCGGCGGTCCACGGCTACGCGTTGGGGGCGGGCTTGCAGCTCGCGCTCGCGTGCGACATCCGGGTGTTCGCCCATGGCACCCAGGTCGGTCTGCTCGAGCACAAGTACGGCATCCTGCCCGATCTCGGCGGCACGCAGCGCCTGCCGCGCGTGGTGGGCGCGAGCAAGGCCAAGGAATTGATCTGGACCGCGGCGCGCATCGACGCCGAGGAGTCGTACCGCATCGGCCTCTGCGACCGGCTCGTGAACGAAGCCGACCTGCTTCCCGAGGTCACCGCGCTCGCGGCCACGATCGCGGCGCAGCCCCCGATGGCCGTGCAGGGCGCGAAGCGCGCGGTCGACGCGTCCGATCGGCTCCCGGTCGCGGAGGGGCTCGTGTTCGAAGCCGAGCAGCAGCGGGAATGCCTGCGATCGGCCGACATGCGGGAAGCGATTGCCGCGCTCGTGGAGCAGCGTTCGCCCGTGTATCAGGGAAGATGACAACGTGACCCGCTTCCGCGTGCGGCCGAACGGCCCGCTCGAGGGAACCGTCGTGGTCGCCGGCGCGACCAAGAACTCCGGTGTGAAGCAGATGGCGGCCGCGCTGCTCGCGCCGGGTGTCACGACGCTGCGCAATATGCCGCCGGTAGCCGATCTCGATGTCATGAGCGACCTGTTGCGGGCGGTGGGTGCACGGGTCGAGCAACCCGCGCCCAACGTCGTGCGCATCGACGCGTCCGGCACGCTCCAACCCGAAGCACCCTACGAGTTGGTCACGCGGATGCGCGCGTCGTTCAACGTGCTCGGACCGTTGCTCGCGCGCTGCGGCGAAGCGCGCGTCGCGCTTCCGGGCGGCGACAACATCGGGAGCCGCAAGGTCGACATGCACTTGCGCGGGCTCGAGTCGATG
>CAZLEC010000299.1:0-5852 GCA_964558245.1 uncultured Burkholderiales bacterium
CGGTCGAGCGCGAGCTCGATGTTGGCGCGGAGGAAGTCGAGCTTCTGGCCGATGTCGTAGCGGCCGCCCTTGCAGCGCAGACCGAGCACCTTCTCCTCACGGAGGAGCAACGCGATCGCGTCGGTGAGCTGGATCTCACCACCGGCGCCGGGCTTGATGCGGTCGAGCGCGTCGAAGATGCCCGGGGTGAACACGTAGCGACCGATCACCGCGAGATTCGACGGCGCGTCCTCCCGCTTCGGCTTCTCGACGATCCGGCGCATCGGAAAGGCGTCGTCGCCGACCTCGCCTTCGGGCTCGACACAACCGTACGACGAGATCTCCTCGGGTGAGACCTCCGTCGCGGCGACCACCGAACATCCCGACCCCTCGTACGCGGCCAGCAACGATCGGAGCAGCACCGCGTCGTCGACCATGATGTCGTCGGCGAGCAGCACCGCGAACGGCTCACCGCCCACGTGGTGACGCGCGACCGACACCGCGTGCCCGAGGCCGAGCGGATCGCGCTGGCGGACATAGTGGATGTCGGCGAGGTCGGACGCGAACTGCACTTCCTTGAGGAGCGCGTGCTTGCCCGTCGTCTCGAGATAGTGCTCGAGCTCGAAGTTGCGGTCGAAGTGGTCCTCGACCGCGCGCTTGCCGCGACCGGTGATGATGAGAATGTCGGTGAGGCCCGCCTGCACGGCTTCTTCGACGACGTACTGGATCGCGGGCCGGTCGACGACGGGCAACATCTCCTTGGGAATGCTCTTCGTCGCGGGAAGGAATCTGGTTCCGAGTCCCGCGGCGGTGATCACCGCCTTGCGCACAGGTTGCACCGGCGCTCCTTCCGTGCCGCGTCGATGCGGGGGCGCTCGTTAGCTCGGACGCGCGTCGAGATCTATCTCCTGACGGCGCAACAACCGGCGAATGTTACCGAGGTGACGCGCGATGACCAACAGCGCCAACGCCGCGACCACGACGATCTCCCACACGTCGTAACGAAGCGCCGCGACCGAGATCGGGAACAACACCGTTGCGAGGAGCGACGCCAGCGACGCCTTGTGCAGCAATCGCGCGACGACGAACCACACCACCGCGAGGCCGACGACGATCAGCGGGTACAGCACGACGAGTGCCCCACCCGCGGCAGCCACACCCTTGCCGCCCTTGCGGTAGATCGGGAACGTGTGGCCGACGACGGCCGCGACGCCGAGCGCGAACGCGCCCGCGCGTCCGCCGATCAGCATCCCGCCCCCGGCCGCGATCGCGCCCTTCGCGAAATCGAGCAGCAGCACGATCGCGCCCGCGCGCCAACCGAGCAGGCGCGCGACGTTGGAAGCCCCCGGGTTGCCCGAGCCCTCCTTCAGCACGTCGCGACCGTGGGCTCGGGCGACGAGCAGCGCGCTCGGGAAGGTCCCGAGCAGCCACCCCACGGGGACGAGCCAGGCCACGAGCACGGGTCCATTCTGCCTGTTGGCATTCCGCCCCCGGCGCGCGGCTACGATTAGCACTCGACGGTACCGAGTGCTAACGCTCGGATCGACAGGACCGGAGAGCGAGCAATGCCGACCTACGACTACCGATGCGCCAAGTGCGGCGAAGACCTCGAGGTGTACCAGACGTTCGCGGAGGCCCCCCTCACCAAGCACAAGGGCTGTGGCGGGAAGCTCTCGAAGGTCCTGTCCCCGGCCGGCATCGTGCTCAAGGGCTCGGGCTTCTACAAGACCGACAACCGCAGCTCCTCGAAGCGGTCGTCGGGCAAGGAGTCGTCGGAGTCCCGGAGCTCGGAGTCGAACGGCTCCAAGAGCTCCGACTCGTCGGGTTCGGGTTCGGGATCGGGCGATTCGGCTTCCGGGAGCTCGGGCGACTCGAAGAAGAGCGACTCGAAGTCGTCAGGGTCGAACGGCTCCTCGGACTCGAAGAAGCCCGCGGCCAAGACCGCCTGATCTCGCGTGGATCCGGCGGCCGACGTCGGCGTGTTCGGCGGGTCGGGCTTCTACAGCTTCCTCGAGACGGCCGACGAGGTCGCGATCGAGACGCCGTTCGGGCGTCCCAGCGACCCCATCACGATCGGCACGGTCGGCGAGAAGCGGGTCGCGTTCATCCCCCGCCACGGTCGCGACCACCGGCACATGCCCTCGGCAGTACCCGCGCGCGCCAACCTCTGGGCGCTGCGCAGTCTCGGGGTCACCACGGTGATCGGCCCGTGCGCGGCCGGATCGCTGGAGTCGACCGTGCACCCCGGCGACTTCGTCGTGCTCGATCAGCTCGTCGACCGGACGTGGGGAAGGCCCGACACCTTCTACGACGCCGGCCACCGCCATCACGTCTCCTTCGCCGATCCGTACTGCCCGATCGTGGCCCGAACCGCAGTCGACGCGGCGCGGCGCGTCGGCGTCGCGGTGCACGACCACGGAACCGTCGTGGTCATCCAGGGCCCGCGATTCTCGACCCGGGCCGAGTCGGCTTGGTTCCGTGCGCAGGGCTGGGAGGTCGTGAACATGACCCAGTACCCCGAGGCGTACCTCGCACGCGAGCTCGGCATGCACTACGCGGGCATCGCGCTGATCACCGACTACGACACGGGCGTCGAACACGACCCCGCGGTTGCGGCCGTCACCCAGGATCACGTGTTCGCGTTCTTCGAGGAGAACCTCCACCGCATGCGCGCGCTCTTGCTCGACCTCGTCGAGCACCTCCCGAGCGAGCCCGAAGGCTGCGATTGCCGCAGCGCGATCGGTCCGCTCTCGCCGTACGAATCACGCTGAACTTCCCCTGTCGCCGAGCTGCGATCGTCGCTAGCCTGCGTCACTCCGCGCCGTGGAATCTCCTCGACGAGGCTTCCCTTCCCCGATCTGCGCTTCCCCGCGTCCGAGCACGGAAGGAAGCGCGTCATGCGCCGTTCGCCCCGGGTCATCCTCACGTGGGTCGCCGCCCTGGTTGTCGCGCTCACCACGGCGCGGGTCGTCGGCGGTGACCTCGCCACGCTGCACCGGCGCGCCGGCGCGCTCGGTCCCCAGCGAAGTGTCGTCGTCGCCGCGCACGACCTCGAGCTCGGTCAGACCGTGGGCGCCCACGACGTGCGCACCGAGCCGCTGTACGCGAGCGAGATCCCGCGCGACGCGATCACCGACGCGCGAGCAGTCGTTGGGCGGGTCGTCGTCGTCCCCGTCCTCCGCGACGCGATGGTGTTCACCCATCACGTCGCGCCGGCCGACCGCTCCGGACTCGACGGTGTCGTCCCGGTCGGTGACCGCGCCGTGCACGTCGCCCCCAAAGACGGCTTCCGGCCGCCACGCGGCTCGATCGTCGACGTGCTCGCGACCTTCGACCCCACGGCGGTGACCGTCGTCGGCAACACCGACGCAGCCGTCGTGGTCGCGAGCGGCGCGCGAGTGCTCGCGACCGACGCACAACCGATCGACGCCGGGAGCGCGTCGGCGGGCGCCGGGGTCACGTTGCTCGTCACCGACACCGAAGCGCGGGTGATCGCGTTCGCCGCCGCCAACGGTGACCTCTCGCTGGCCATCGCGCCCCCGGAGTCGGCGCGCAGTTCGCCTGCTGCACCCTGACCGCCCCGCAGACCCGCCCTGTTCGGTACGCACTACATTCGCCGCCGTGATCAGCACCGTGATCTTCGACTTCGGCGGCGTCATCTCGAGCCCGCTCTTCGTGGGCATCGGGGCGTTCGAGGAGGCCGAGGGCTACCCGAAAGGCTCCTTGCTCCAACTCCTCTTCGGCGAGACGCACTACATCGGCGTGGAGGGACGCGCGGTTGCGGCCGCGGTCGCGGAGGCGCTCGCCGACGATCCCGATGCCGCGGAGGCTGCCGGCGAGGTGGTCGACGAGCCCGACTGGCACCTCCTCGAGAAGGGCCAGCTCGACGTCGCGACGTATTTCGCGCGGCTGTCGGAGCGCGCACCCGCGATCCTCGGCACCGAGATCGACATGGAGGCCTACGGACGCTTCTGGCGCTCGACCGCGCCCGGCGTGCACTGGATGGTCGTGCACAAGATCCGCGAGCTCAAGGATCGCGGGCTCCGGTTGGGTCTGCTCACGAACAACGTCAAGGAGTTCGGCGAGCACTGGCGCACGATGTTCCCGCTCGAAGAGCTGTTCGAGGAAGTCGTCGACTCGAGCCACGTCGGGATGCGCAAGCCCGAGCGCGAGATCTACGAGCTCACGTGCGCGCGCATGGGCGTGGCCGCGGGCGAGACCGTGTTCATCGACGACAACGCCGACAACGTCGAGGCCGCGCGCGCGTACGGGATGGAAGCCGTGCACTTCGGCGAGAACCCGTGGGCCGCGATCGCCGAGCTCGACGCGATCCTCGAACGGCGCGGGACCGCCACGCCGCACCGTTCATGACCCGCTGAGCGTCATCTCGCTGATCAACACCGTCATGCCGGCAACGGATCCCGGCAGGAACGTGAGGTCGGCGCCGACCTCGGCGAGGTCGAGCAGCATGCGTTGCAGCGTCGACGCGATCGTCACTTCGCGCACCGGTTCGGCGAACTCGCCGCCGCGCACCATCAGTCCTTCGGCGCCCACGGAGAAGTCGCCGCTGATCGGGTTCGTGCCCGAATGCAGCCCGCTCACCGACTGCACGTAGATCGCCTCGGGGACCGACGCCATGATCTGTTCGGGCGTGAGGACGCCGGGCTCGAACCGGAGCGCGCGCACGCCGACTCCGGGAGTCGAGGTGTAGCCGCGCACTGCGCTGCCCGTCGTGCCCGCGCCCGAACGCCGGCCCGTGTACACGTTCTGCAAGAAACCCTGTAGCACACCCTTGTCGATCAAGGTGGTTCGCCGGGTCGGCACGCCCTCACTGTCGTAAGTCGCCGCGCCGAGCGACCGCGGATCCGTCGGGTCGTCGAGCACGGTCACCCGAGTCGCGCCGATCTGCTCGCCGGCGCGGCCGGTGAACAGCGATCGCCCCTTCAACACCGACTCGCCATTGAACGCGCTCGAGAGGACGCCGAGCACCGAGCGGGTCACCAGCGGGTCGAGGATCACCGGTAGGCGCCGGCCCGGGATCGGGCGCGCACCGAGGAGGCGACACGCGCGCGTTGCCGCGTCTCGGGGAACGGAGTCGAGATCGAGCTCCGAGAGGGTCCGCCCCGCTACGTATCCGTAGCCGGTCTGCGCGCCGGTGCCGTCGTCGGCGATCGCCGATGACGACGCGCCGCACGTCGTACGCCGTTGCGCCGCCTCCACACCCCAGGAGTTGGCCAGTGCGGCCTCGGTGAGCGAGTCGCCGTAGCCCGACGACTCGACGTTGCGAATGCGCGGGTCGGCGACCCTCGTCGCTCGGTCGAGCTCGAGGGCGATGCGAACCTTCTCGTCCGTCGTTACCGCCGCGAGCTCGTCGCGCCAAAGATCGAGCTCGGGGGCGATGGCCCCGTTCACGTCGGCCGGGCTCGCGAGCGCGTACCACTCGTCGGGTTCGCCGAACTGCGCGTTGTCGCGCGCGTCGCGCAACGCCTCGTCGATCACCGACGCGTCGAGCGAACCCGCCCACGCGTAACCCTGACGGTGGTCGGCGACGACACGCACACCGATGCCTTCGATCACAGCTGTCGTGAGCGACTCGACCTCGCCGCCGAAAACTTCCACCTCGGTCTCGCGCGAACGGACGACGTAGGCCTCGACCTGCTCGCCGTTAGTGGCCGCCGCCGCGACACGGCGGGCGATCTGCACCAGGTCGTTCACGCCGCCGTGCCGCCCACCGTGATCTCGCGCACCAACACCGTCGGCTGCCCCGACGAGACGGGCACGCTCTGGCCGTTCTTGCCGCACATCCCCGTCCACGTGTCGAAGTCGTTGCCGACCGCGTCGATGCCGCGCAGCACTTCGGGACCGTTGCCGAT
>CAZLEC010000300.1:0-5840 GCA_964558245.1 uncultured Burkholderiales bacterium
CTCGACGAGCGCGCCCGGGTGATCCAACGATTGCGCCACGTCGGGGCGACGGTGATCGAGGCGGCGCCGAAGTCGCTCGGCGAGGCCTGCGTTCGCGCCTACCTCGACCTCAAATCGCGGGCGCGCCTGTAATCGCGACTTCGGCCTCCGCGGGCGGCGGGCCGCCGCGCCACAGCACGAGTCCCCAGTAGATCGCGCCGAGGCTGAACCCGACGGCCAGCACCGTCGGCAATCCGGTACCGGACGGCGTGAGGAAGCCTTCCACGAGGCCGGCGACCACGAGCCACGGCGCGGTGCCCAGCACGATCTCGATCGCCGCGCGCGCCTCCTCGCGCAACGCCTCGCCTCGCGTGCGGTTGCCGGGATCGATGATCGCCCAACCGAGCCGCAGGCCGGCCGCGCCCGACACGATGATGCAACTGAGCTCCAACACTCCGTGCGCGGTCACCAGCTCGAAGAACGAGTTACCGTTGCCCGAGCCGATCGCGAGCCCACCGACGACGCCGAGCATCACGCCGTTCTGCAACAAGACGTAGAGCGTGCCCAGTCCGAGCACCAGACCGCCGGCGAACGCGAAGAACGTGACACCGATGTTGTTGGTGAAGATCTGCGAAGCGACCGACGATTCCTGGTCGACGGTGAGACCGAGCGTGTTCCCGGGCGCGCGGGGTTGGGTCACGGTTTGGTATTTCGTCGGGACGAGCCCGCTCGCGGGCCCGGGATCGCGGTACGCCCAGAATCCGCCGAGCAACGTCGGCACGGCCAGGGCGAGGAACGCGATCGCGAGGATGGCCTTGCGCTCGCGCACGCGCCGCCAATAGCCGTTCGCGAAGAACTCCCAGAGGCTGCGGCGCGAGCTCGGCGCGTTGTACACACCCTGGCGACCTCGCTGCACGAGACGTTCGAGGCGCGCGACCACCGGATCGCCCGGAAATCGACGGCGCGCGATCGCGAGATCGGCGGTCGCGGCGCGGTAGCACTCGCCCAGCCTCCGGACGCCGTCGGCGCCGAGCCGGCTCGGACGGCTTCCCGCGCGGTCGACGAGTGCTTCGAGCTCGGTCCAAGTGGGAGCTCGTTCGGAAACGAACTCGTCTAGGTTGAACACGTGCAGCTCGACAATCGGGTCAGTTTCGCGACGCCCGAGGGAGTGACGCTCGAGCTGGTTCTCGCGGGTCTCGGCTCACGGTTTCTCGCCCGGCTCCTCGACACGGTCATTCAGCTCGCGCTCGTTGCCGCGCTCGCGATCGCGGTGAACGCATCCGGCTCTCCGGGTTGGCTGCAGGCGATCGCGATCGTGCTGACGTTCCTCATCGTGTTCGCGTACGACATCATCCTCGAGACGTTGAACAACGGCCGGACGGTCGGCAAGCTCGCGGCGGGCATACGCGTGGTGGGGCGCAACGGCGAACCGGTTCGGTTCCTCGCGAGCGCCGTTCGCAACATCGCCCGCATCCTCGACTTCCTGCCTCTGCTGTACCTCATCGGCACGATCTCGATCGTCACAACCCCGCGCGGTCAGCGAGTGGGAGATCTTGCGGCGGGCACCATCGTCGCGCGCGACCGCTTCCCCGGCCTCGCTCACGCGCCGGCGCCGCTCACCGTCACGCCCGCGGCCGTCGCCACGTGGGACGTGTCGGCGGTCACGCCCAACGAGCTCCAAGCCGTGCGGCACTTTCTCGACCGGCGGCTCGAGCTGCGGTGGGCGGCTCGGTCGTACTTCGCGGT
Source organism: uncultured Burkholderiales bacterium (assembly GCA_964558245.1). GTDB lineage: Bacteria > Actinomycetota > Acidimicrobiia > IMCC26256 > PALSA-610 > JBBQER01. The sequence goes on from CAZLEC010000300.1 coordinate 1,726, forward strand.
CGACCTCGCCAACCGCCTCGGCCCGAAGGTGGCCGGCGTCCCCGCCAACAGCCATCCCGAATACGTGCTCGAGGGCATCGTCGTCGCCAAACAGAGTCGGACCTGATCCGGCGGGCGTATCGTGAAGCCGTGGCCCCGGCGACGACACTCGAGTTGCGGCCGGCGCGCGAGGTGCGCATCGCGGCCGGCGGTCTCTTGGGCATCGCCGCCGCGTGGCCGCTGCTTCCCGTGCACCCTCCGCTCGCGTGCCCGTTCCGCGCGCTCACCGGGATCCCGTGCCCGTTCTGCGGCATGACGCGCGCGTGCGTCGCCGCCGTGCACGGCCATCTCGCGACGTCGCTCGCGTTCAACCCGGCGGGCGTGCTCGTGATCGTCGCGGCCGTTGTCGCGTTGCTCCGGCCGCAGTGGCTTGCACGCGTGCGGTTGCCGATCTGGGTCGCGGGCGCGGCCTTTGCCGCGCTGTGGGTCTGGAACATCGGGTTCAACCCCACGTTCCACCAGCTCCTCCTGCGCTGAGGCCGGACTCCGAGATCCGGGGGGGTCGAAAACCACTCCGGCGCGCTCAGTGCAAATGCAACGATCCGAGAGTTCGTCCGGTTTGGGCGCCGGCGGTCGTTCCCCGAGTGAGCCGAACGCACGCGGAAAACGGGACAAACCTTCAAGTCGTTGCAAATGCACTGAGCGCGAAACGAGGAATTGAACACCCACGCGCCGGCCGCGCGAGCGCGCTTCCCCGGCCTGGCTGCGCGGCGAAGAGTTCCGGTTACCGGTCGACGTCGCGTCGGCCTTCGAAGGCGCGGCCGAGCGTCACCTCGTCGGCATATTCCAGGTCGCCGCCGACCGGGAGCCCGCTCGCGATGCGCGTCACCAACATGCCGAGCGGCTTGAGCAGCCGCGCGAGATACATCGCGGTCGCCTCGCCTTCGATGTTGGGGTTGGTGGCGAGGATGATCTCGTCGACACCGTCTTGTTGGATGCGCGCCAGGAGCTCCTTGATGCGCAGCTGCTCGGGACCGATGCCTTCGATCGGTGAGATCGCGCCCTGGAGCACGTGGTAGCGGCCCTTGAACTCACCCGTGCGTTCGATCGCGACGATGTCGCGCGGCTCCTCGACGATGCACAGCACCCGCGAGTCGCGGCGATCGTCGCGACAGTACGCGCACAACTCGCCTTCGGAGATGTTGAAGCACTGCCGGCACCAGGTGACCCGCTCCTTCGCGTCGACGATTGCCGTCGCGAGGCGGCGCGCATCCACGAGGTCGACACGCAGCAAGTGGAACGCGATGCGCTGCGCCGATTTCGGGCCGATACCCGGCAACCGGCCGAGCTCGTCGATCAAGGCCTGTACCGGTCCTTCGTAGAGCGCCAACGTGCAGCCTCAGCCCAGCAGTCCGCCGAGATCACCGAGACCGAGGGCATCGAGGTCGAGCGATCCGAGATCGGGAGTGACCGCGCCCAGCTTCTCGCGCTGGAGCTCCTTGGCCTGACGACTTGCTTCGTGCACCGCGGCGACCACGAGGTCTTCGAGCGTCTCGACGTCGGTCGGGTCGACGACACTCGGGTCGATGGTGATCGAGAGCAACGTGCCCTCACCGTTGACGGTCGCCTTCACGACACCACCGCCGACCGTCGCTTCGATGACCTCACCCGCGAGCGCGTCCTGCGCGGCCTGCATGTCGGCCTGCATCTTCTGGATCTGCTGGAACATGCCCATGGGGTCGTTGGCGCTCATGACGACCCCACGGTACTGAACGAGCGGACCTCGCTCAGGCGCAACGCGTCAAGGCCGCCGCGGACCGACGCTCGAGGGCCGCGGCCTGAAAGCTCCTGCGAGCAAGTTCGAGCACGCGCGCCAGCGGCATGACGCCCGACTGGTCGCACCACACGTTGGCTTCACATCGCGAGCACCGCTGGAACACGAGGTCCCGTCCGGCGATGCGCATCCGGATCGTGATGGGGTCGACACCACCGCATTCTCCACAGTTCGACACTTGTTGGCCTCCTCGGACGGATTTCCCCGAGTGTCTTCGACCACGGCGACGCCGAACTCCGCGAGCTTTGGTCCAATCCGCGAGGGCAGAAAGTCCCGAAGACTGCCCGGAACCGTGGTCACGAGGCTCGGCGGCCCGCTCAGTCGCGCGATCGTTCCTCGACGATTTGCGCCCCGAGGCCGGCGACGAGCCGGGCCGCGGGATCGGGCGGCGGCGCGTCGGGCGCCTCGGTGAGCTCGTCGAGGTCGATCGGCTCCTCGTCGTGCAGCTCGACGGGGCCGCCGCCCGGGGCCGGCGGCGCCGACTCCTTGGTGACCGGACGGAGCGCGTCGGCCGTCTCGAAGTCGTGCGGGCGCACGATGATGCTCGGCTGCACGCCGAGCCGGGCCTCGAGCGCGGCCTTGATCGCCGGCGCCTCGCTGCGGAAGCGTGAGTTGATCGCCTCGAATCGCTTGCGGGGCGCGCCGAACACGATCGCGCCCCGCTCGATGCCGATCGGCTGCGCTTCCTGGATCGTGGCGCGCACGGGCGCCTTCAGCTCGCCGAGCGCGACCGGCCAGGCCAGGATCACCTCGTCGAGGTCGGGAGTCGCACCCGGCGCGGCTACCGCGGCGGGCGCGGGGGCCTCCTCGGGTGCGACCGGCGCGGCCGTGGGCGCTTCCGCAGCAGCCGGCGCCGGTGTCGCGACGGCGACCGCGTCGGGCTCGGCTTTCGGCTTCTTCGCCGGCGCGCGGGCCGCGAGCATCGGCGCACCCGAATCGGCGCGGGCACCCTCGGCCCGAGCGGTCGCGACGGGCGGCGCGACCGCCGGCCCAGTCGTAGCTGTTACCGGCGCGGCGCCACCCGCGAGCTGCTTCTCGAGCCGTTCGACGCGGTCGAGCAGCGTCTCTTCCCGCGTGCGCGCCTCACGTCGCGCGATGCGCACCACGGCAACTTCGAGCACGAGTCGCGGGTCGCTGATCGCCTGGCCGCGGATGTCGACGATCGCCTGGCCGAGCACTTCGATGCCGCGCACGAGCGCGACGTTGCCGATGCGCTGCGCGAGGTCGGTGAGTCGCGCCGCCTCCGCGGCCGGGCCGTCATAGGGAACACGGCCGCCCGCGTTCGCGCAGAGGAACGCGTCGCGCAGTGTGCGCAACAGGTCGTCGGCGACACGGCGCGGGTCGTGCCCGGCAACCATCATCTCGTGCACGCCCACCAGCGCGCCCGCAACGTCTTCGTCGGCGGCGGCGTCGAGCACGGCGACGCGCAGCTCGAAGGGCACGCCGCCGAGCGCGGCGTGCACCTGGTCGTCGTCGAGGTGGCCGCTGCCGATCGCGAGCGCCTGGTCGAGGAGCGACAACGCGTCGCGCGCCGAGCCGCCGGCGCGGCGGGCGATCAGATCGAGCGTCTCGGCGTCGGTCTCGATACCTTCGCGGGCGAGGATGTCGGAGAGGTGACCGACGAGCTCGTCGTGTGACAGCAACGTGAACTCGAAGTGCTGGGTGCGCGACCGGATCGTCGGCAGAACCTTCTGCGGATCGGTGGTCGCGAGCACGAACACCACGTGCGCGGGCGGCTCCTCGAGTGTCTTCAGCAACGTGTTGGAAGCTGCCGCCGAGAGCATGTGCACCTCGTCGACGATGTAGACCTTCCGGCGGCTCGTGGCCCCGACGCCCAGGTGCACGCTCTGAATGAGATCGCGCATCGCGTCGACGCCGTTGTTGGAGGCCGCGTCGAGCTCGACGAGATCGAAGAACGTGCCGGCCGCCACCGCCTGGCAGTTCTCGCACTTCCCGCAGGGCTCGCCGTCGGCGCCGAGATCGAGGCAGTTGAGCGCACGGGCCAGGATGCGGGCCGTTGTGGTCTTGCCCGTGCCCCGCGGGCCGGAGAACAGGTACGCGTGGCTGGTGCGGTCTTCGCGCACCGCGTTGCGCAGCGCGTTCGTGACGTGGCCCTGGCCGACGAGCTCGGAGAAATGCTCGCACCGGTACTTGCGATACAGGCTCTGGGTGGGCACCAAGCGATGCTACCGACGCGGAGTACAGTGCTCTCGGCCCGCTCGCGCCATGTCGGGTCCGGCGCGACGGGCGCCCGTGAACCGAGTCAGGTCCGGAAGGAAGCAGCTCTCAGCGGAAGCGCCTG
>CAZLEC010000301.1:0-5817 GCA_964558245.1 uncultured Burkholderiales bacterium
AACGCGCGTTCGCTCCCATTGCCCGGGTTTGACCCACTACCCTCGCACCACTCGTCACAGGAGTTGACTTGAGCATCATCGATGACGTCGCGGCTCGGGAAATCCTGGATTCACGCGGCAATCCGACCGTCGAGGTCGAGGTCGAGCTGGTGTCCGGCGCCCGGGCCCGGGCCGCGGTGCCGAGCGGGGCGAGCACCGGCGCGCACGAGGCGGTCGAGCTCCGCGACGGTGAGTCCCGCTACGGCGGCAAGGGAGTGCAGGACGCGGTCGCGCACGTCAACGGCGAGATCCGCGACGCGGTGGTCGGACTCGACGCCGCCGACCAGCGTGACCTCGACGCCGCGCTGTGCGCGCTCGACGGCACCGACGCGAAGGGCCGGCTCGGCGCCAACGCCATCCTCGGTGTGTCGCTCGCGGCGGCCAAGGCGGTGGCCGAGCAGTGCGGGATGCCGCTGTACCGGTACGTCGGAGGCGTGAACGCCCACGTGCTCCCGGTGCCGATGATGAACGTGCTCAACGGTGGCGTTCACGCGGACAACAACGTCGACGTCCAGGAGTTCATGATCCTGCCGGTCGGCGCGGTCAGCTTCGCCGAGGGGCTCCGGTGGGGTGCCGAGACCTATCACGCGCTGAAGTCACTGTTGAAGGAGCGCGGGCTCTCGACCGCGGTCGGCGACGAGGGCGGGTTCGCCCCCGACCTGCCGTCGAGCGAGGACGCGCTGAAGTTCCTCGTCGAGGCGATCGCGCACGCGGGTTACAAGCCGGGGGAGGAGATCGCGCTGGCGATCGATGCCGCGGCGACCGAGTTCTACACCGGCGGTTCGTACGAGCTGCGCGGCGAGGGACGGACGCTGAGCTCGGCCGACATGGTGAGCTACCTCGCCGGCCTGTGCGACCGCTACCCGATCGTGTCGGTAGAAGACGGCATGGCCGAAGACGACTGGGACGGTTGGGCCGCGCTCACGAGCGCACTCGGCGATCGGGTGCAGATAGTCGGCGACGACATCTTCGTGACCAACTCCGAGCGACTGCTGCGCGGGATCGACACCGACGTCGCCAACTCGATTCTGGTGAAGGTGAACCAGATCGGCACCCTCACCGAGACGCTCGACACCGTCTCGCTGGCGATGACCAACAGCTACACGGTGGTGATGTCGCACCGCAGCGGTGAGACGGAGGACGCGACGATCGCCGACCTCGCGGTTGCCACCGGGTGCGGCCAGATCAAGACCGGGGCGCCCGCTCGCAGCGATCGGGTGGCCAAGTACAACCAGCTGCTGCGCATCGAAGAGGATCTCGGCGAGGCCGCCGCCTACCCCGGCAATCGCGCGTTCGCCCGGTCGGGCCAGGGTGCGCCATGAAGGCCATGAGCCCCGAGGAGATGAGCTCGCGCACCGGCGGCCGGGCGAGTTGGGAACGGCCGACGCGCATCGCCGTCGCCTCACTGGCCTTGATCGCGATCATGTTCTTGTTCGTGTTCCCGACCCGGGCCTACCTCGCGCAGCAGCGCCAGGTGCGGGACGCTCGCCAGGCGCTGGCCGTGCTGAAGGCGCAGAACAAGGAGATGGGGCGCGAGACGCGGCGACTCCAGACGCCCAGCGAGATCGAGCGTTTGGCGCGGGCCCAGTTCGACATGGTGTTCCCCGGCGAGCACGCGTACACCGTGGTGCCGCCCGCGAAGCAACCCTCGGCGACGCCCGCCGGCTGATTCCTAGACTCGGCGGCGTGGCCACCGCTGCCGATGTCGCTGCGCTCACGGTCCTGCTCGGTCGAGCGCCGCGCGGTGCCTTCGAGATCGCCGTGCGCGACGCGGCCGGCGAACCGATCGTGATCCGCAACGCGCCGCTCCTCGAAGACGGCACGCCGATGCCGACGCGGTACTGGCTCGTCGATCGGGTGCTCGTCACGCAGGTCGCCCGCATCGAGTCCGCGGGCGGGGTCCGAGCGGCCGAGGCCGCAGTCGACGCCGACGAGCTCGCCCACGCGCACGAGCGTTACGCGCGCGAGCGCAACGCCGCGCTGCCCGAGCACCACGCCGGGCCGCGACCGCACGGCGGCGTGGGGGGCACGCAGCGCGGCGTCAAGTGCCTGCACGCCCATTACGCGTGGCATCTTGCCGGCGGTGACGATCCGGTGGGTCGGTGGGTGGCCGCCAGCCTGGCGCGAGGCGAGGGCCGGTGACGAGGGTCGCGGCGGTCGACATCGGCACGAACTCCTGCCGGCTGCTCGTGGCCGACGTCGACGGTTCGCAGCTGACCACCGTCGACCGCCGCACGAAGATCACGCGCCTCGGTCAGGGTGTGAACGAGACGCGCCGCCTCGACCCGGAGGCGATCGCCCGCACCGTCGCCGTGATCCGCGAGTACGCGCACGCAATCACCGAGCACGGAGCGACGCGGGTGCGCGCGGCGGCGACCAGCGCGTCGCGCGACGCCGCCAACCGCAACGACTTCTTCGGCCCGGTCGAGGAGCTGCTCGGTGTCCGGCCCGAGCTCCTCAGCGGCGACGACGAAGCGCGTCTCGAGTTCTCGGGCGCGACCGCCGGGCTCACGGAGCCGGAGCCCTACCTCGTGGTCGACGTCGGCGGCGGCTCGACGGAGTTCATCGTGGGTGCCGGCGAGCCCGAGGGCCTGATCTCCGTCGACGTCGGGTGCGTGCGCCTCACCGAACAGGTCTTGCGCTCCGATCCGCCGACGCCGGAAGAGCTGAGCGTCGCGGTCGGCATCGTGCGCGACCATCTCGCCGACGTCGACCGAGCGCTCGGGGGCGCCGGCCAGGCCAAGACGCTCATCGGCACGGCCGGCACGGTCTGGACGATGGGCGCGATCGAGCTCGGTGTCGACGCGAGCGAGAGCGCGCGGATTCATCATTCGCGCCTGTCGCGTGCCGCGGCCGAGGACATCTTCCGTACGCTCGCGACCGAGCCGATCTCGCGCCGCCGGTTCAACCCCGGGCTCGAGCCGGGCCGGGTCGACGTGATCGTCGGGGGAGTGATCGTGGTCGTGTCGGTGATGCGGCACTGGGCGTACGAGGAGCTGCTCGTGTCGGAGGCCGACATCCTCGACGGCCTCGCTCGCTCGATCGCGTAGCGTCACCGGTCATGAAGCACGCCGAACGTCTCCTCCTGGGCCCCGGCCCGTCGAACCCGTACCCCGAGGTGATGGAGGCGTTCCAACGCCCGGTGCTCGGGCACCTCGATCCCGACTTCCTCGTGGTGCTCGACGAGATCGCGGATCGGCTCCGCGCCGCGTTCCGCACCGCGAACACCTTGACCCTGCCGATGAGCGGCACCGGCTCCGCGGGCATGGAGACGTGCTTCGTCAACCTCGTCGAGCCCGGCGACACCGTGATCATCGGAGTGAACGGCGTGTTCGGCGAGCGGATGTGCGAGGTCGCGCGCCGCTGCGGCGCGGAGGTAGTGCGGGTCGAGTCGCCGTGGGGTCGCGCGATCGACCCGCAGCGCATGCTCGACGCGCACCGTGAGCACCCGGGCGCCCGCGTCCTCGCGATCGTCCACGCCGAGACTTCCACCGGGGTGCAGAACGACATCGCGCCGCTCGCGGCCATGCAAGACACCGACACGTTGCTGCTCGTCGACATGGTCACGTCGCTCGGTGGGGTGCCGGTCGAGGTCGACGGGTGGGGAATCGACGCGGTCTACTCGGGGACCCAGAAGTGCCTCGGCGTGCCTCCGGGTCTCTCGCCGGTGAGCTTTTCCGAGCGCGGGGTCGCGCGCATCCGAGGCCGGGCCAACCCGCCGCAGTCGTGGTATCTCGACCTCGGGCTCATCGCCGACTACGTGGGGAGCGCACGGCGTTATCACCACACCGCGCCGATCTCGATGTTGTACGCGCTGCACGCCGGCCTCGGAGTGCTCCTCGACGAAGGGCTCGAGGCGTCGTGGGCGCGGCACGCGCACGTGGGGTCGCTGTTGCAGTCGGCGCTGCCCGAGCGGGGCTTCCGGCTGTTCGCCGAGGAGCGCCGTTTGCCGCAGCTCACGTCGGTCTGGCTGCCCGAAGGTGTCGACGACGCCAAGGTGCGCGGCGAGCTCCTCCGGCGCTTCGACATCGAGGTCGGCGGCGGGCTGGGCGACCTCGCGGGCAAGGGCTGGCGCATCGGCCTGATGGGCCACGGTGCCCGCGAGCACTCCGTCGCGACCCTCCTGGGCGCCCTCGACGAGCTCCTCTAGGAGCCGGCCTCGCCGGTGTCGGGTTTGATGAGCAGGTTGTCGCGGTAGAAGCGCAGCTCCTCGATCGACTCGCGGATGTCGTCGAGGGCTCGGTGGTGCTCGGCTTTGCCGGGCCGTTTCTTGTAGATCGCCGGGTACCAGCGGCGGCACAGCTCCTTGAGTGACGACACGTCGACGCTGCGGTAGTGGAGGTAGTCGTCGAGCTCGGTCATGTACCGGGCGAGGAAGCGGCGGTCGGTTCCGATGCTGTTGCCGCAGAGCGGCGCCACCGAGGGCTTGGGAACGTGCTGCTTCACGTACTCGAGCGTGGCGAGCTGGGCCGCACCGACGTCGATCGGTGAGGTCTCGATCTTCGGCAGCAGTCCCGACTTGGTGTGCATCTCGCGCACGAAGTCGCCCATGCGTGCGAGCGCGTCCGCGTCGGCGTGCACGATGAGCTCGATCCCGTCGTCGAGCGCCGCGAGTGACGAGTCGGTGACGATGCAGGCGATCTCGACGATCACGTCGGTCTCGACGTCGAGGCCGGTCATCTCGAGGTCGACCCACACCAGGCGGTCGTCCACACTTGAACTGGCGGTCGGCTCCGGCACGCGGCGCACGCTATCGGCTCTTGGACCACGGGTAGATTCCACGCCGGTGACCGATCCTCCGTTCGTCTGGCGTCCCGATCCCGAGTTGCTCCGGAACAGCAATGTCGCGCGCTTCATGGCGGCGGAGGGAGTGGGCGACTTTCCCGAGTTGGTCGCGCGCTCCATCGACGATCCCGAGTGGTTCTGGGATGCAGTCGTACGGTTTCTCGGCATTCGCTTCTCGGAGCCGTACCGAGCCGTGCTCGACACGACCGACGGCGTTCCGTGGGCGAAGTGGTTCGTCGGCGGCCGCACCAACATCGCCTCCACTTGCGTGGATCGCTTCGCCGACGACCCCGTCGTGTGTGATCAGACCGCGGTCGTGTGGGAGGGTGAAGAAGGCGTGGTCCGCACGCTGACGTGGTTGGAGCTCCGTTCGCTCACCGATCGCATTGCCTCCGGCCTCCGGGCGCGCGGCGTGAAGCAGGGCGATGCAGTCGGCCTGTTCCTGCCGATGCTCCCCGAGACGGTGGCCGCGCTGTTCGCGATCGCGAAGCTCGGCGCCGTGTTCCTTCCCATCTTCTCCGGGTACGGCGCCGATGCCGTAGCCGTCCGCCTCGAAGACGCGGGCGCGGTGGCGTTGATCACCGCCGACGGCTTCACGCGCCGAGGCAAGACCGTGCCGATGAAGGAGACCGCCGACCTCGCCGTCGCGCAGGTCGCGTCGGTGCACACGGTTGTGATCGTGCCGCGGCTCGCGCGGGTCGACGTGGCGACGGCGCCCGGCCGCGACGTCATGCTCGACGAGTTGGTACGCGACCAGCCCGACCGGTTCGACGCGGAGCAGGTGGAGAGCGAGCACCCGCTGTTCGTCGCGTACACGAGTGGCACCACCGGTCGCCCCAAGGGTGCGGTGCACGTGCACGCGGGCTTCCTCGTGAAGATCGCGGAAGAAGTCGCGTTCCAGATGGACCTGCGCGCCGGCGAGCGCCTGTTCTGGCTCACCGACATCGGCTGGATCATGGGCCCGTGGGAGATCGTGGGCACGCTCGCCAACGG
>CAZLEC010000302.1:0-5804 GCA_964558245.1 uncultured Burkholderiales bacterium
TCGCGGAGCTGATCGTCAGACATACGCGCCGGCACATGCCGACTCGGAGGGTCGTGCTCGAGAGCGCCTATCTCCCGACCTCGGGCCCCGCGCACGGTGTCGCGCTGCTCGCCGCAGTGATGGCCACGAACCTGCCGGCGGTCGACGAGGACGAGCTCGATCTCCTCACCCGTCTCGTCGACGATGCTCGCGGCGGCCTTTCGATTCCCCGTATCGCGTTGCGCCACCGGTTGCAGCGCGACGTGCACGGGCTCGACCGGTCGCGCCATCGCCTCCTCGGTGAGGAGGGTCGGCTCGTCCTCGAGCTCGACGAGCACGGTGCGCGGATCCCGCAGGTGCTCGGCGCGGTGTTGGGCGCGGCCTGGCTGCCCGCCTCCGGCCGCACGGTGGCGCTCGACGCGCTGCGTCGTGTGGTGAAGGGCCGATGGGGCGGTCTCGCGCCCGATGTCGAGGTGCGTTTCGTCGCGCCCGACATGTGGGACTACTTGCGCCCGCCGCTCGCGGCGGCCGGCGCTTGGACGCCGGGTGGCCCACCCGAGGAGGAGGGTTGGCGGGGCGTTGCGGCCGACCATCGTTGGGCGATGGAAGTCCTCGGGTTGCGGGCCGGGATGGAGGTCGACCGCGAGGATGTCAACCGCCGGTTCCGGCGGCTGCTGCGCGACGCGCACCCCGACAGCGGGGGCGCGGCCGGCGCGGCCGCGGCACGCATCGCCGAGCTCACCGAAGCGCGCACGATCCTGCTGGACCTGGCTTCGTCCGAGGTCGCCGCCCAGGGCTAGCTTCAGCCCCATGAAGCAACCAGTACGCGTCGCCGTCACGGGCGCGGCCGGCCAGATCGGCTACAGCCTGCTGTTCCGCATCGCCAACGGCGATCTGCTCGGCCCCGATCAGCCCGTCATCCTCCAGCTCCTCGAGATCACGCCCGCGTTGCCCGCGCTCGGCGGCGTCGTGATGGAAGTCACCGACTGTGCGTTTTCGCTGCTCGCCGGCGTGGTGACCACCGACGACGCGAACGCCGCATTCGACGGCGCCAACTACGCATTGCTCGTCGGGTCCCGTCCGCGCACGAAGGGCATGGAACGCAAGGAGCTGCTCGAGGTCAACGGCGCGATCTTCACCGCCCAGGGCAAGGCGCTCGCCGCGGGTGCCGCCGACGACATCCGTGTGCTCGTCGTCGGCAACCCCGCGAACACGAACTGTCTGATCGCGATGAACAACGCCGGTGCGATCCCGCGCGAGCGATTCACGGCGATGACGCGTCTCGACCACAACCGGGCGAAGGCGCAGCTCGCGGCCAAGCTCGAAGTTCCCGTGGCGTCGGTGTCGCGCATGACGATCTGGGGCAATCACTCGGCCACCCAGTACCCGGATGTGATCCACGCGCTGGTCGACGGCAAGCCGGCCGCCGATCGGGTCGATTCGTCGTGGATCGAGAACGACTTCATCCCGTCGGTTCAGCAGCGGGGAGCAGCCGTGATCGAGGCGCGGGGGTTGTCGTCGGCCGCGTCGGCCGCCAACGCCGCGCTCGACCATGTCCGTGACTGGGCGCTGGGATCCGCCGATGGCGACTGGGTGAGCATGGCGGTGGCCTCCGACGGCTCCTACGGCGTGCCCGAGGGTCTGATCTCGGGTTTCCCGTGCACCACCGAGAACGGCGTCTGGTCGATCGTTCCCGGCCTCGAGATCGACGACTTCTCGCGCTCGCGCATCGATGCCTCGGTCGCCGAGTTGGGCGAGGAGCGAAGCGCGGTCGCGGAGCTGGGCCTGATCTAGAATCGTTCCCGTGCATCGATCGTTGAGAGTGTCGGGGGCCTTGCTCGCGTGCGTCTTCCTCTTTGCCGCGTGCAGTAGCTCGGGATCGTCGAAGACGAAGACGACCGAGACGATCGGAAACTCCGTTCCGAACACCGACGCGACCACGGTCCCGCCGGCCCCCTTGGCGTTCTCGGCGTGCTCGCTCGCGTCGCCGGCCACCGTGAAGCAGATCCTCGGCGTGACCGCGCCCGGGACCGAGACCGACAGCGGCGTCGTGCAGCGGACGTGCAAGTGGGCCACGGGTCCCTCGAGCACGAACATCACGGCCGCCACGATGTACCTGGGTATGATTCGCACCTCCGAGACGAATGTGGGCTACGGATCCAACGTGGTCGGACTCACCCCGCAGGTGCTCCAAGGCCTCGGCGACTCTGCGACCTTCTCGACCGGCACGGGCTCCTCGGGGGTGCACGAGGGCCTCCTCGTCGCCAAGAAGGGAACCGTGAGCGTCTCGGTCACCGTGTTCTATCCCGCGGCTACGAATCTTCCCTCGACGCTGCAGGCCGACCTCACGACGCTCGTCAAGACGGTCTTCACGAAACTGCACGCGTAGCCTCGGCCCCGTGAAGCTGTGGTGCCAGCCGAGCCCCTTCGGTGACGTCACCGTGGTGGTCTCCGAGCGCGGTGTGCGAGAGATCAGCTTGCCCGGCGACGATCAACCCGACGGCGAGCTCACCGCACCCGATCGGGGGATCGCGCGGCAGCTCGACGAGTGGTTCTCCGGGAAGCGGCACGAGTTCGACCTGGAGCTCGACCTCGAGGGTGTCTCGGGATTTCGGCGGCTCGCGCTCGAGACGCTGGCGCGCGAAGTCGGATGGGGCGAGACGGTGACCTACGGCGAGCTCGCGGATCTCGCGGGCCGGCCCCGTGCCGCGCGAGCCGCCGGGAGCGCGATGCGCGACAACCCGTTGCCGTTCGTGATCCCGTGTCACCGGGTGGTCGCGGCCGGAGGCCGCATCGGCGGCTACGGCGGTGGTCGCAACGCCGTTGCCCTCAAGCGCCAGCTCCTGGGGCGCGAAGGCGTGACTGATCTCCGGTAGCGAGGTGCCGGCCGGAGACGGTCAGCGAACGGCGACCGGCTTCGACACCTCGGCGAAGAAGTCGTTGCCCTTGTCGTCGACCACCACGAACGCCGGGAAGTCGACGACCTCGATCTTCCAGACGGCTTCCATGCCGAGCTCGGGATACTCGAGCACCTCGACCTTCGTGATGCAGTCCTTGGCCAACCGCGCCGCGGGCCCGCCGATCGAGCCCAGGTAGAAACCGCCGTGCTCCTTGCAGGCCTCGGTCACGGCTTTCGAGCGGTTCCCCTTGGCGAGCATCACGAAGGAGCCGCCGTTGCGCTGGAACAAGTCGACGTAGGAGTCCATCCGCCCGGCGGTCGTGGGCCCGAACGATCCCGACGCGTAACCCTCGGGCGTCTTCGCCGGCCCGGCGTAGTAGACGCAGTAGTCGCGCATGTACTGTGGAAGGCCGTCGCCGGCGTCGAGACGCTCCTTGAGCTTGGCGTGCGCGATGTCGCGCGCGACCACCATCGGCCCGGTCAACATCACGCGCGTCTTCACCGGATAGCGCGAGAGCGTCTCGCGGATCTGGGCCATCGGCTGCGTGAGATCGACGCGCACGACCTCGACGCCGTCGAGGTGCTCGTCGGTGACGTCGGGGAGGTAGCGGGCGGGATCGGTCTCGAGCTGCTCGAGGAAGACGCCGTCGGCGGTGATCTTGCCGAGCGACTGACGGTCGGCCGAGCACGAGACGGCCAATGCCACCGGGCACGACGCGCCGTGCCGCGGCAGCCGGATCACTCGCACGTCGTGACAGAAGTACTTCCCGCCGAACTGCGCGCCGATGCCGAACTCCTGGGTGAGCTTCAACACCTGCTGTTCGAGCTCGACGTCGCGGAACCCGCGCCCGAGCTCGTTCCCGGTGCGTGGCAACGTGTCGAGATACCGCGCCGACGCGAGCTTCGCCGTCTTGAGCGTCTGCTCGGCCGACGTTCCGCCGATCACGAGCGCGAGGTGATACGGCGGGCACGCGGCGGTGCCGAGCGTGCGCAGCTTCTCGTCGAGCCAGCGCATCAACGAGCTCGGGTTGAGGAGCGCCTTGGTCTCTTGGAAGAGGAGGCTCTTGTTGGCCGAACCTCCGCCCTTCGCCATGAAGAGCAGCTTGTACGCGTCGCCGGCGACCGCCTCGATCTCGATCTCCGCCGGCAGGTTGGTTCCGGTGTTCTGCTCGTCGAACGTGGTGATGGGCGCCATCTGCGAGTACCGGAGGTTGTCCTCGGCGTACGTCTTGAAGATCCCCCGCGCGATCGCCTCCCGGTCGGCGCCGCCCGTGAGCACGAGCTCGCCCTTCTTGCCCTTCACGATCGCGGTGCCGGTGTCCTGGCAGGAGGGCAGGATGCCGCCGGCGGCGATACAGGCGTTCTTGAGCAGCTCGGTCGCGACGAAGACGTCATTGGGTGACGCTTCGGGATCGTCGAGGATGGCCGCGAGCTGCGCGAGATGACCGGGACGGAGCAGGTGCGCGATCTCGAACATCGCAGTCTGGGTGAGGAGGGTCAGCGCCTCGGGCTCGACCTGCACGAATCGCCGGCCGCCCGCCTCGAACGTCGACACGTGGTCGGCGGTGAGCAGCCGGTAGGGCGTTTCGTCGGCACCGGTCGGGAGCACGTCCTGATAGGCGAATTCGGGCATGCCGTCACGGTAGTTGCCCGCTGCGGGCGTACGTTGCTCGGAGACCGGACGAGGAGGCGAAGTGACCGAGTATCGCGTCGAGCACGACTCGATGGGTGAGGTACGCGTGCCGGTCGACGCCCTCTGGGGAGCGCAGACCCAACGGGCCGTGGAGAACTTCCCGATATCGGGCCGCCCCGTCGACCCGCGTGTCATCCGGGCGCTCGCGCTGATCAAGGCCGAAGCCGCCAACGTGAACGCGGGTCTGAGCGCGGTGCCGAACGTCGACCGCCGGGTCGCGAACGCGATCGCGGCCGCCGCCGACGAGGTCGCCGAGGGCGGCTACCTCGACGAGTTCCCGATCGACACGTTCCAAACCGGCTCGGGCACGTCGACGAACATGAACGTGAACGAGGTGCTGGCCTGCCTGGCGTCGGCGCGGCTCGGTGAAGCCGCGTCGGTGCATCCCAACGACCAGGTGAACGCGTCGCAATCCTCCAACGACGTGTTCCCGTCGGCGGTGCATCTCGCGGCGGCCGAGGCCGTCACCGCCGACCTGCTCCCCGCGGCCGAGAAGCTCGCACGATCGCTGCGGAAGAAGCAGCGCGAGTTCGCGCACGTCGTGAAGGCGGGCCGCACCCACCTGATGGATGCCACTCCGGTCACCCTGGGCCAGGAGTTCGGCGGGTACGCCACGCAAGTCGAGGACGGAATCGCGCGACTGCGCGACGCGCTCCCGAGACTGTGCGTGCTGCCGCTCGGGGGTACGGCGGTCGGCACGGGAATCAACGCGCCGAAAGGTTTCGCGCGCAAGGTGATCGCGCGGCTGGCGCAACGCACCGGCTTGCCGTTGACCGAGGCGAAGGACCACTTCGCCGCGCAGGGAGCGCGCGACGCGCTCGTGGAGACGAGTGGGCAGCTGCGAGTGCTCGCGGTGGCGTTGATCAAGATCGCCAATGATCTGCGCTGGATGGGAAGCGGGCCCCGCACCGGCCTGGCGGAGATCCGCCTCCCCGATCTCCAGCCCGGATCGTCGATCATGCCGGGCAAGGTGAACCCGGTGATCCCCGAAGTCGTGACCCAGGTCGGCGCGCAGGTGATGGGCAACGACGTGACCATCGGCTTCGCCGGCGCGCAGGGCAACTTCGAGCTGAACGTGTTCGTTCCCCTGATCGCGCGTGACCTGCTCGAGTCGATCGGTCTGCTCGCCAGTGTGTGCACGCTGTTCGCGGAGCGGTGCATCGCCGGGATCGAGGCCGACGTGGATCGGCTCGAGGCGAACGCCGAGGCATCTCCGGCGATCGGCACCGCGCT
>CAZLEC010000303.1:0-5801 GCA_964558245.1 uncultured Burkholderiales bacterium
CAACGTCAGCCTCGACCACGACGTCGTGGTCACGTCGACGATCCCGGGCACCACCAATCTCGCGAAGAACTTCGACACCACCAAGAACTCCGGTCAGCTGACCATCTGGGACGCGAGCGGTGCGGCGCCGGCGAGCGGCACGGTGACCCTCACGATCTGGAACCCCGGCCACAAGACGATCGACTCGCAGGCTTCGCAGTCGTTGCCGTCGGTCGGCACGTGCTCGACGACCACCACGCACCCGACGACCACCACTACGTGGCAGCCGACGACGACCACTGGGTGGCACCCGACGACGACGACGTACGTCACCACGACGACGATCTGTCCGACGACCACCACGATGCCGGCGACCACCACCACGATGCAGGTGACGACGACGACGGCGGCGGTGACCACGACGACCGCGGCGACGACCACGACCATGCCGACGACCACGACCATGCCGACGACCACGACCATGCCGGCTACCACGACGATGCCGACGACCACGACGATGCCCGCGACCACCACGACCGTGCAGTACGTGACGACCACGACGTCGGTGGAGGGCACCACGGTTGTCGTGCCTCCGACGACACAGAAGGTCACGACGACCACGCAGAAGGTCGTCCCGCAAGGAAGCACGATCCCGACGACTTCGACCTCGACGACGTTGCCGGCAGTCATCGGCAACACGTTGCCGTTCACGGGGAGCAGCACGACCTACCCGGTCATCTTCGGTCTGTCTTGTCTGACAGCCGGAGGGTTGCTCTTGCTGCGCAAGCGGAGTTCCCTGACCCGCTCGTAACAGTGAGAGCACGCTGAAGCAAGGCGGCTCGGCCGACCGGTTCCCTCCGGTCGGCCGAACCGCGTTCGGGGCCGGATACGCTCGACACCGTGCCCACCCGGCCGGAGCGTCCAGACTCTCGAGGTCAACTCGCTCAAGCGCTGATCATCGGGGGAGTCGCGGCGCTCGTCGGGACGCCGATCGTGTACCGGGTCCGGGCCGCGAGCGCGCACGCGCGCACCCACAACTGGCTGTGGCCGACGTGGTGGATGCTCGTGCCGCTCCTGATCGCGCTGATCGGTGCATTCATGATGGTCGCGCCGGATTCGGCCGATGTGCGTCGGAGGCTGCTCCGCAGCCGCCTGTTCTCGAACCGCCGGCGCCGTTAAGACCGCACTTTTCGGGTGCCCGGTCACTACCTTGGACCGAGGTGCTCGCAGTTCGAACCCCACGTTCCGGCGGCGCGATGCGTCGAGGACGTGCCGTGACGGCGTTGGTCGTCGCGGTGGTGGTGATGGTCGCGCTCGCCGGCGGTTGCGGCGCGAGCAGTCCCAAGCCCGATCTCGCCGCGCAGGACAAGCTCGTGCAACTCTCGAACCGGCTGGCCGCGGTGCGCGCCCAGTACGTCGCGGCCCAGCGCCGGCTCGCGCAGGCACGGCGCGCCATCGCGCGCGCCCGATCGAGCAGCCCCTCGGCGAAGCCGGTCGTTCCGCGTACAACCGTGCGAGCGCGGGATCGAGTGCTCCCGTCGCTCGACTTCTCCCGTGGCAGCTTCTGCACGCCGCTGGCGGCGCACGTCCCGAAAGGTCCTCGAGGTCGAGCGCTGCGCGCCGCGGTGATCCGTCGCCGCGCGGTACTCCGTTACCTGAACCTCTCCTGTCGCGCGGCCTGACCCTCGGGCGCCGCCTCGCAACTACCGTCGGGGAATGACTGCCACCGACACGCCCCCTCGCTGGGACCTGACCCCGATCTTCTCGGGTCTCGACGACCGCGAATTCAACGGCGCCCTCGAAGGTGTCTACGCGCGCGTCGACCGACTCGTCGCGCTCTATGACGAGCTCGACGTGCGAGCGACCGCGCCGCGAGCGGTCACCGACGCCGACGTGTCCGCGCTCGAGTCGGTGCTGGACGCGACGAACGAGCTGCAATCGGAGCTGCGCCCGGTCGTGACGTACCTCTACGCGCTGGTGACGACCGACAGTCGTGATGATCTCGCGGCTTCGCGGCACGTCGAGCTGCAGACGCGCGCGGCGCCGCTCGCGTCGCTCGGCAAGCGTCTGGGGGCGTGGCTCGCCGCGCTCGACGTCGATGATCTCGTGGCGCAGAGCCCGCTCGCCGCCGCACACGAGTTCGCGCTCCGGAAGGCGGCCGAGGGCGCCGAGCTCCAGATGTCGGAGCAAGAGGAGTCGTTGGCCGGCGAGCTCGCGCCCTCGGGTTCGCTCGCGTGGCAGCGCCTCCACGGAGAGGTCTCGTCGCAGCTGCTCGTCGACCTGCGCGTTCCGGGTGCGGCACCCGAGCGCGTGCCGATGGCCCTCGCGCGCGGGCTCGCGACGCATCCCGACGCGGGGCGCCGGCGTACCGCGTACGAAGGCGAGCTCGAGGCCTGGCAAACGGTCGCGGTCCCGCTCGCGGCCGCGCTCAACGGAGCCAAGGGCGAGCTCGGCGTGTTGAACCGCCGGCGCGGCTTCACCGACGATCTCGAGCCCGCACTGCGCGCGAACAACGTCGACCGCGAGACGCTCGACGCGATGACCGATGCGGTCGTGGCGTCGCTGCCGGTCTTCCGCCGGTACTTGCGCGCCAAGGCGCGGCTGCTCGGGCACGACGGCGGGCTGCCGTGGTGGGATCTCTTCGCGCCCGTTGGTCGGGCCGACGCGATCCCGTGGTCGGGCGCGACCGAGCAAGTGCGCGACGCGTTCGCGGGCTACTCGAGTGAGTTGGCCGCGCTCGCGAATCGCGCGTTCGCGGAGCACTGGGTCGACGCGGAGACGCGCGACGGCAAGCAGGGCGGCGCCTACTGCGCGGGCGTCGAGGGCGACGTCAGCCGGATCATGATGAATTTCGACGGCAGCCAGGATTCGATCTCCACGCTCGCGCACGAGCTCGGGCACGCGTTCCACAACGTGACCCTGGCCCCGCGCACGCAGCTGCAGCGTCGCCTGCCGATGGCGCTCGCCGAGACCGCATCGATCTTCTGCGAGACGTTGCTGTTCGAGCACGCGGCGCAGCGCGCCACCGACGACGGCGAACGGCTGGCGCTCCTCGACGTGCATCTCGTGGGTGCGACCCAGACCGTGGTCGACATCCACAGCCGCTTCCTCTTCGAGACGGAGCTCTGCGCGCGGCGCCGGCGCACGACCTTGTCGGTTGCCGACATGAAGGCGGCGATGCTGGACGCCCAGGAGGCGGCCTACGGCGACGGTCTGCATCCCGATCATCGGCACGAGTACATGTGGGCGGTGAAGGGCCACTACTTCACGCCGTTCTACAACTGGCCGTACACCTTCGGCTTGCTGTTCGGCATCGGCCTGTACGCGCGCTACGTCGACGACCCGCAGCGTTTCCGCGCCGGCTACGACGATCTGCTCTCGACGGTCGGCATGGCCGACGCGGCCGCGCTGGCGGGCCGGTTCGGCTTCGACGTGCGCGAGCGCAGCTTCTGGGCCGAAAGCCTGGCGGTGGTCGGCCGGCACGTCGACGACTACGAACGACTCGCCGGCGCCTGACGCGGACTCCGCCGGTCCCCTCGCTCGCGGACCGGGATCGTCGCGTGCGTGGGATACTGGTTCGTGATCGTGAGCCGGACGCGTGTGCGCGCCATTCTCGTCGTCGTGCTCGTCATGGCCGGCGTGCTCGGCGCGTACGCGCCGGCGGGTGCTGCGCCCGCGTGGACGCTGGTCGGCACCGCGCCGGGCGCCCTCTACGGCCACGTCGCGGCAGTGTCGTGCCCCACCGCCACGACCTGCATCGCGGTCGGCACGCTCGACCTGCCCCACGCAGTGAGCCGCCTCGCCGAACGGTGGGACGGGAAGCGATGGACCGCCCTCTCCACGCCGAATCCGACCGGCGCCATCTCGAGCCAACTCACGTCGGTGAAGTGCACCAGCGCCACGAACTGCATCGCCGTGGGGCAGTACAACACGCTGGCCACGATCACCAAGACGTTGGTGATGCGGTGGGACGGCAACAAGTGGTCGATCCTCTCGAGCCCCAACGGGCCCGGCTCGGCCGTCAGCGTGCTGGCCGGCGTCGCGTGCGCGAGCCCGACGCTGTGCTTCGCCGTGGGTGGTTACTTCGTCAGCACGATGGACACCTCCAACGAGCTCACGCTGGTCGAGCAGTGGAACGGCACGTCGTGGTCGATCGTGCCGAGCCCGAATCAGCCCCTCGCGATCGACAGCGCGCTCGTAGGTGTCACGTGCACGAGCACCACGAACTGCTTCGCGGTAGGCAGCTACGACACCCAGCTGGTGACGAGCACGCTGACCGAGCGATGGGACGGCGCGAAGTGGTCGATCGTGTCGAGCCCGAACCCGAAGGGCTCTCCCGACAGTCAGCTCTCGGGCGTGACGTGCACGAGCGCGACCAACTGCTTTGCCGTCGGCGTCGGGCACTCCACGCTCATCGAGCGGTGGAACGGCACGATCTGGGGAATCGTCACGAGCGCGAATCCCACCGGGGCTACGGGCGCGAGCCTCACGGGCGTGTCGTGCCCGAGCGCGTCGCGCTGCGTCGCGGTCGGCACGATCTTCCGCCAGACGGTCTTGCAGCGCCTCGTCGAGACGTGGAACGGCGCGGGGTGGTCGCTCACGAGCGTCCCCGTCCCGTCGGGCACGAAGCTCAGCACGCTCAGCGGAGTCTCGTGCGCGACCACCGCCAACTGCTTCGCGGTCGGTGACTTCCGGCTCGGTCCCACCCGCCGGCCGTTGTTCGAGCGGTACGCGTGAAGCAGCTCCCGATCGTCGACCTCTCCGCTTCGGCCAGTGCCCGCGGCGCGGCCGACTTGGCGGCCGAGGTCGACGCGGCGTGCCGCGAGAGCGGGTTCTTCTACGTGGTGGGCCACGGCGTGGCGCCGGATCTTGTCGGGCGCGTCGAAGGCAACGCTTGCGACTTCTTCGCACGACCGGAGACCGACAAGGCGAAGATCGCGATGCGCTACGGCGGGCGCGCGTGGCGAGGCTGGTTCCCGCTCGGCGGCGAGCTCACCTCGGGAGTGCCCGACGTGAAGGAGGGTCTCTACTTCGGCGAGGAGCTCACCGCCGAGGATCCTCGGGTGCGCGCGGGCCTGCCCCTGCACGGAGCGAACCTCTTTCCGGCGCAGCCCGCCGGTCTGCGCGACGCGGTGCTCGAGTACATGCGCGCGGTCACTGACGTCGGTCACGCGCTGCTTCGCAGCATCTCGGTCGCACTCGGTCTCGACGACCAGTGGTTCGATCGTCATCTCACGGCCTCGCCCACGGTCCTGTTCCGCATCTTCCGGTATCCGGCGGTGACCGGCGGCGAGTCGTGGAGCGTCGGCGAGCACACCGATTACGGCCTGCTCACGATCCTGGCGCAGGACGCGGTGGGTGGCCTCGAAGTGCGCGGCCCCGACGGTTGGGTCGCGGCGCCGCCGATCCCGGACGCGTTCGTCGTCAACCTCGGCGACATGCTCGAGCGCATGACCGCCGGGCGTTACCGATCGACTCCGCACCGGGTGCGCAACACGGCCGGCACCGATCGCATCTCGTTCCCGCTGTTCCTGGATCCGGCGTGGGATGCAGAGGTGCTCCCGGTGCCGATCGCGCCGGCGCATCACGGCGGACCCGTCGAGATCGACGAACCGGCGCGTTGGGACGGCGCGAGCGTGCACGACTGGTCGGGGACCTACGGCGACTACCTGCTCGCCAAGGTCTCGAAGGTCTTCCCCGACCTCGTCGACGACGTGCTGCCGATCGCCTGAGTTCGGGGCGAATCACGTTCGTGTGATACGGTGCGTCTGTTCCGTTACCGCTAGGTCGAGGTGAGCGTTTTCGATCGCTCCCTGGCGAAG
>CAZLEC010000304.1:0-1450 GCA_964558245.1 uncultured Burkholderiales bacterium
CCGCCGCGAGCTGTGCGTAGAAACGATCCACGTCGACCGCGGTGATCTGCTGAAGCTCCAGATGGCCGAGCGCGGGATTGACGTGGACGCGGATCAGCCGCCGGTATCCAGCAATGGTCGTTGGTCGTCGTCCCGCGATCGCCAGCGACGCGAGCCAGTCATCGAGGTACGACTCGAGCGTGATCCGACGCGGCCGCACGTACGTGCCGTGCTGGAGCTCGGCGAGCGCCTCGTTGAGCGCGGTCTGGGCGTCCTTCCTCGTGCGGAAGCCGCGCTTACGGACTTGCTGGCGCCGGCCGTTGCTCCGGCCGATATCCAGCACGAAACCCCACGTGCTCCCGCTTCGTTTGATGCTTCCCGTCCGGCTCACTCGCGCGTCCTCCGCAGTCGACGCTGGGAGAGTGCCGGTGCTCACTCAGCAGGTGTCTGCGCAAGGGAGAGTGGAGGCTCAGCAGATGTCTGCGCAGAACGTCTGTGCAAACGCCTGCGCAGGCGTCGGTGGTCACCGTTTGGTCACGGCGACCACGAATATCGGCGAAAAACGGCGGACGGAGGCGAACGCTGGTCAGCGCGGAAACCCTTGCTGAGCAGCGCAAACACCGCTTCCGTGCTCCTTCCGCGCGCGCCACTGGGCCCTCTCATAATCCCTCGGTCGAAGGTTCGATCCCTTCCCGGCCCACTCAACTTCAAGAAGACGAGTTCGACTCGCTGGCCCCGAAGTATGCAGGGGCCGGCTCCCGAAGTTCGGCCTGCCGCAGATGCCTGCTGCGAATAGGGCCAAAGGTCCCGTCTTCATCTTCTACTTGATGGGTCAATTCAAGTCTCAGCAGACTCTTGTGAAATCAGGCTGTTCTAACGCGGAACATCAGTCGATGACGCGGTGATGGCACCGGAACCTCCTGGAACCGTGATCGATGAATCTGCAGCGATTGGCTTGGTGTCGAAGGGCGAACACGGCCTGGTGGCGGCTGAGCGTCGTGGGCGCGACGCGGAACGGTTGTACCGGTCGCGATTGATGCGCACCGGTGAAGCCGTGTGTGTGATCGACGCGCATGGGATGGTCAGCTACTTGTCCCAGTCGAGTGAGCCCGCGCTCGGCTACTCGCCCGAGGAAGTGATGGGCACGGTCGGCTTCGACCTGGCGCATCCTGACGATGCGGCTTCGTTGAGAAGTGCGCTCGCGGATGCGGTCGCGGACCCGTCCGCGCGACCGGCAGTGGTGTACCGCGCACGCGCCAGAGATGGTTCGTGGCATTGGCAAGAAATGCGCTTGTCGAACCATCTCGACGACCCGAACATTGCCGGCATCGTCTGCAACGTCGGAGATGCGGCCGAACAGCACGCTCTGGTGCGCGAGCTGCAGACAGCGGATGCCCGCCAGCGGGCCATCGTCGCCCGGTCGCGCGACGCAACGTTGTTCATGGACGTCGACGGGACGATCCGCTGGGCG
>CAZLEC010000304.1:1460-5800 GCA_964558245.1 uncultured Burkholderiales bacterium
CCGGGCCTGCTCGGCGTCGTGCCCTCTGCTCTCATTGGCCAAGTCGGATTGGACTTTGTGCACGAAGAGGATCGGGAGCGGGTGTTTGCCGAGTTCGCATCCATCCCTCGACTCGGCGATCACGTCCGCACCGAGTTTCGAATTGTCGACCCGACCGGCCGGGTGCGCTGGATCGAGGAAGACGCAACCAACCTGGTCGAAGATCTCGACGTCTTGTATGTCGTGGCGAACATTCGCGACATCACCGACCGCAAGCGCGACCAGGAAGAGCTCGAGCAGCTCGCGTTGCATGATCGGCTCACAGGGCTGCCAAACCGCTCCTTGCTCGTAGATCGACTCGAACAGCTCCTCACCCGCGGCAACGCGGCCACGGTCCTCTACATCGACATCGACAACATGCGCGACATCAACGATTCGCTCGGCCATGCCGTCGGCGACGAGGTCCTGCGGCTCATCGGCGGACGCTTCAGGGGCGCGACGATCCACTCGGACTGGACGGTGGCGCGGATCGGTGGCGACGAGTTCGTACTCCTCTGCGCCAACCTACGGGACGCGACCGCCGCATTGTCCTATGCGGCTCGCCTGCGGCACGCGCTGAAGCTGCCGCTGCAGCTCGACGGTCAGGAGATCTTCGCGACTGCCAGCATCGGCGTGGCACTCAGTCCTGTCAACCCCGCGGTTGCCCGCTCGCACGCCGACCAGGTCCGGGCGCGCGTTGGCCTCCCGGTCGCGCTCGACGCTCAGGTTCCCACGGGGAGCGTCACGAGTGCCTCCGCTCACGCCGACGCAACCAGGCTCATGCGCGACGCCGGAACCGCGATGCGTCAGGCCAAGCGACAAGGACGCGATCGTGTCGTCATCTTCGACGCCGGCCTCGACCACACGCAACGGCACCGGCTCGTGATCCAAGGCGAGCTCCGCCGTGCGCTCGCTCGCGACGAGCTCGTCGTGTGGTACCAGCCCGTGATCGACCTCCGAACTCATCGCATCGCGGGAGTCGAGGGGCTCGTGCGTTGGAATCATCCTCAGCAAGGCCTGCTCGGCCCGGACCTCTTCATCGATATCGCCGAGACATCGGGATTGATCCGTTCCCTCGGATCACAAGTGCTTCGCCAGGCTTGTGCAGACGCCCACACTTGGCGAGAACGCGGTTGCGTTCTCCAAATGTCGGTGAACGCAGCAGCGGCGCAGCTCAGCAGCCTCGATTACGTCGACGAGATCGAAGCCGCCCTCGAAGAGTTCGACCTCGGCCCCGACCAACTCACGATCGAGATCACCGAGACCGCAGTCATGCAGGTCGCCAACAGCCTCGACACGCTCCAACGTATTCGTCGGCTCGGCGCCCATCTCTCGCTCGACGATTTTGGCACGGGCTATTCCTCGCTCTCGTTCTTGCGCGAGCTGCCGGTAGATGCAATCAAGATCGACCGGTCCTTCGTCAGCGGGCTCGGAACCGATCCCTGCGACGCATCGATCGTGCGGGGCATCATCGGGATGGCTTCAGCCCTGAACCTCGACGTCGTCGCCGAAGGCGTCGAGACCCTGGCTCAGGCTGAGGCGCTCCAAGCGCTGGGCTGCAGCTACGCGCAGGGCTATCTCTGGTCGCGACCTGTCCCTGCTGTCGACATCCAAGACCTCATCGATCGCATCAACCGGAGCGATACTCCCAAGAGCGCGAGATCCTCTGCGTTCTCTCTGCCCCCGACTCAAGGTGGGTGGTTGCAGGGTCGATGGGCCAGTGAGGTTGCGACTCGGAAGAAGGCATAGATCGTGGTTGAAGCGATCGGCCGGGTGATTCGCGCGAGTGTTCGCGGTGCTATCGCGTGGCGGATCTCACGGGTTCTGCTATTGGCGTTAGGAGGCACCGCGTGCCCCAGCGCCGTTTCGCCATTGTTGTTCTCGTAACACTCGTTTCGTTCGTGTCGGTCGGGTGTCGCCGGCCGGGGCGGTCGCGACAACGGTGCCCGCGCCGCGGTCGATCGCAGGGATTGTGATTAGCCGACCGTAAAGCAACGACACGGTGGTGAACTCGCGGCTCCAGATCGCGGGCACGGCCCCAGTGGCCGTGTTGGTGTCGATCACGATCACGGACATCGATCTCTTTCGCTCGAATATTGCGCATCAGCCGACGGGTCGGGTCGACGGCTCGGTGACGAGCGACGCAGCTGGCCAGTGGGTGTTCGTTCCGGAGGTGCACATCACGCAGGGTTTGTTCGAGGCGAGGGCGTCGTTCGCGGGGCCGCAGGGCCAGGCGGTCGAGAGCGCCGCGGTCCAGTTCGTGGTGGTGAATCAGGCGGGGCAGAGCGAAGTTCCTGCGTCGAGCTTGAAGTGGCAGGTCGGGATCGTGCTCGTGATCCTCGCGCTACTGGGCGCGGCTGTGATCGCCGTGTTCGTGCGGCGGAGGCGATTGCGGCGAGACGAAGGCCTGCACCGTGTGCATCACCGCCGTCGACGCCACGGCCGCGACCGGAGCCAGAGCCCGCGCGCACTGGCGGACGACCCGGCGCCTCGGACGTCCCGACCTTTGTTCATGAGTACGGATCAAGGTCGGAGCTATCAGCGCGACCAGGCGCACAAGATGCACGCGATGGACGACGAGATGCAGGCGATCGAGCGTGCGCTCGCCGACACGGCCGAAGCGCTCGACGGCCTGGGAAACGGCTCCCAACTGGGAGTTGGTCGCTCACCGCGGCCGTGAAAAACCCGGGCGCTCCTTCGATCGCAAGAAGGACTACGAGGGCGTGCCAAAGCGGTCGCCAAGAGCCCGAGGGACCCGAAGGCCCTCGGCGACTACGGGGTCGCCCTCTACGCGACCGGCGACGTCAGCCAGGCGAAGGTCCAGTACGAAGCCGAGCTCAAGGTCAACCAGTCGGATCCGGTGCTGATGAACAACCTCGGCAACGTGTATCGCGACCTCGGGACCTACGGCAAGGCGCTTCAGGCCTACCAGCGATCGATCGCGCTCGACTCGAAGTCGGCGAACGCCTACGTGAACCTCGCGAACCTCTACAAGTACACGCTGCACCAGAGCGCGCTCGGCATCAAAACGATCCAAGAAGCACGCCGGAACCTCCCCGACGACCCCGACCTCGGCGTGCTGCTCGGGATCGCATACGAGCAAACCGGAAACAAGGCCACAGCCCGCGCCGCATACGAGGCCGTGTTGAAGAAGGACCCCCGGAACGCAGCCGCGACTGCGGGTATGAAACGGCTCAAGGCCTGACGCCTCGTCTCGTGTGCAGGCGGTTGGCACCCTTCGAGATATTGCGTCTCGAGAGCCTCGATGACTTTCGCCGGTCCGCGGCGCTGTATAGAGGTGCACGACGCAAGGGGATCACGGTGCGCCGCACGCTCGACTGCCTCATCGCGTCGGTCTGTATTCGCGAAGAGGTCGCGCTCCTGCACGCCGACGCCGACTTCGATCGGCTCGCATCGTGTAGCTCGCTCCGAGTGGCCTGACCGACGAGTCCCTCGGAAGTCACGCAGCACTGGTTTCGCCACCGCAACTCCGACCGAGCCGGACCAGGAGTTGCCGCTCGCAGCGACATCGCGCGACGAGCCTGAGATCAGCGACGCGAAGAGGCCCGGCCCTCGAATCGAGAGTCGGGCCCGATGCGCCGACGATGCCGCAGAACTCGCTCATGTTGCAGGTGACTCGGCGCGATTTCAGCGGCAGTACGCGAGTGCTGTGAGGGTAGCGGCATGACTGTTGCCGTTGAGGTACACGAACACCCCGTACCCGGCCACGACCCACTGGGTGGTCGACGCGGCCGTCAACCGTTGCGGGACGACGTCCAGACCACCCGTCCCATTCTCGACGAAGCCGCCGCCCACCAGCGCAGTTCCTTTCGGGCAACTGACCTGCGCCGTCGTGTTCACACCATCGCCCGGCACCTTCACCGTGGCCGACGCCAGCTTGGGCGCGACGCCACCCGAGCAGAACGCGTACGCGGTCATGGTGGTCGGAAGCCCGACGTTGATCATCGTCACGCGCCATTGCGTCAGCCCGACGCGCTCCAGCCGCTGAACATACTCGGCGTGCATAGGAATCGCAGCCGAGTTGTAGCCACCACCTACAACGACCGTTCCCGCCGGGCAGGTGGCGATCGCGGTTCCTGTACCGACGAGGGGCACCGTCTTCGACGCGACCCTCGGACCGGCGGTCCCGTGATCGCAGTACGCCACCGCGCTCAAACTTCCGGACCTCCCCGCGGACAAACTCGCCCCGTACACCGTCCACCGGTCGGGCGCGGTCAGGCGCATGCCTTCCCCGACCACCGGCAACCCCTTTCGGCGTGGGCTGACGAAGCCTCCGAACCCGACGTGTTCACCCTTGGGGC
>CAZLEC010000305.1:0-5785 GCA_964558245.1 uncultured Burkholderiales bacterium
ACACCGACGGTGTACGCGAGTGCCGCCCAGCGCGCCGCCGTCGTATGAGCGACAGCCACGAGGACGACGCCGAGAACTGGGAAGGCGAACGCGGCGACCTCGTGCGACCAACCCCGCCAACTCGGCTTGACGTCCGGCATCGCGCCCCGTGCGTCTTCGTTCACAAGGCCCGACTGTCCGGCCGGCCGCTCACGCAGCCGAGATGATGTGCGCGCGCGGCACAGTGCGGCCGGCGATCAAGTGCGCCGTTCGTCTGCCGCCCGTCCTCATGTCGT
The DNA here is from genome assembly GCA_964558245.1 of uncultured Burkholderiales bacterium. GTDB lineage: Bacteria > Actinomycetota > Acidimicrobiia > IMCC26256 > PALSA-610 > JBBQER01. The sequence continues at coordinate 276 of CAZLEC010000305.1, forward strand.
GCGCTTGCGGAGCAAGTCAAGTCGGTCCTCATGGGTGATTTCGCCGGGCTGCGTGGTGCGCACGAAGTCGGTGAGGATCTCCGCGAAGCGGACGGGCTCCTCCACCTGGGGGAAGTGGCCGACCCCTTCCATGATCTCGAGGCGGCTGTTGGGGATGGCCTCGTGGGCCTTGTAGGCGTGGACGACGGGGATCATCTTGTCCTGGTCGCCCCAAACGATGAGCGTGGGAGTGTGGGCGGCGAGGTAGAGACGGTCGATCGCGCTCACCGACTGGCCGCCCGGGTCGACCACCGATCGCATGGTACGGACGAACGCCCGTCGGTTCTCGGCGTCGGTCAACGAAGAGTACGAGCGCCACATCTCCGTCGCCCGGGCATTGCGGATTCCCCGATCGCCGAGGAACCTCGCGACCGAGTTTCCCCAGTCGCGCACGAAGCTCGGGAACAAGACCGGCATCACGTACTCGGCCGCGGGCAGCGTGACGAGGCGGAGCAGCCAGTTCACCTCGCGGCCGAGTCCGCCGGCGTCGACGAGCACCAGGCGCTCGCACATCTCGGGGAATTGGTATGCGAACTGCATGGCAACGCCGCCGCCGAACGACTGCCCGACGACGGTGACCCGCTCGATACCAAGGAGCTGCAAGAAGTCGCGTATGCCGCTCGCGTGGTTACCGAGCGAGTAGTCACCGAGCGGCTTGGTCGACTCACCGTGGCCGAGGAAGTCCGGGGCGAGCACCGTGAAGTCGCGCTGCAACAGATGCATCGCGGGGATCCACGAGCGGGAGCTACCGGCGATCCCGTGGAGCAACAAGAGCACCGGACCCTCACCACCGCGCCGGTAGCCGAAGCGCTGGCCGTGAATGGAGACGACCTCCACCGGGAACTCCTCCGACACGCCGGAGCCGCTTCCGCCGCCAGACTGGTCAGACGCAGAAGCAACCAAACCGTTCACTCGACCACCCTTCCACCACCGAGCCTTGGCACACCATCGCGTCTATTCAAGGCCGCGCCCGGCGCCCCGTGAAGAGGCGAACGTCCCAACCGCTCGCAGGGCTTCGGGTCAGGGCGTTGATGTCGGAAATGCCCTGACTGGGAGGATGATCGCGCTCGGGTGGTCGGGGTCGTGGTGCAGCGTTTGGTGGGCGACACGCAGAGTGGTCGCGCCGGCGATCGGCTCGTTGGTGCCCAAGTTGCGCACGAAGCGCGGGTGGGCGCCGCTGGAGATCTGGACGCGGATGCGGTGCCCGGCGCGGAAACATTGCGCGGTTGGCCACAGCGCGACTCGAACGGCCGCGGCACCATCCCGCGGGCCTGGCAAATGCCCGGGCGATACGCGTTGGATGCCGTCGCAGACGTTGGCGGAGCGACCATCGGTGTCGACGTCGCAGAGCCTGACGAACACGTCGTAGTGATCGAGATCGGAGGTCAGGTGGATCTCGGCGGCGATCTCGCCGACTACCTCGACGTCGGCGGTGAGGACCGCGCTCGTGAAGACGAGCACGTCGGGTCGCGGTTCGGTGCGCGCCTGATCGCGGCGACCGCCCGTGCGCCGCAATTGTGTGCCGCCGACCACGGGCGTGGGGTCGGCCGGGTCGTACGTGAAGGTATGGGGAGGGCCTTCGGTCGGTGCCGCGGTGTCGAGGCTTCCGTCGGCGTGCAGGTGCCAGCGTTCGGTTCGGTAACCGGGTGGCGGCCACGTGGCGAACTCGCGCCACTCGTCGTTCCCCATCACGAACAGCCGGACCGGCCGCGCGCCGTCGCCCGACGGTGCGACACCGCGCACGTGACGGTCGAGCCACCGCAGCGATTCGGTGATCTGCGCCGCGAAGCCTTTGGGCGAGATGTGCGTCCAGGGTCCGATCACCAACCGCGGCTGGTTGCCGGCCGCGGTGAGCGCGGCGTAGTCGGCGAGTTGGGTGGGCAGGAAGATGTCGTACCAACCACCGACCTGCAGCACGGGCGCGGTGACGTTCGCCAGTCGGTGCGAGTGATCGATGGGAGCCCAGAACGGGTCGGCGAGCGACGCATGCTCGACGAAGTCGCGCCAGAAGCTCACGCGCCGGCCCATCACTCGCCTGTCGAGCTCGGCGATCGGAAGCTGGTTGATGACACGATCGATGCGCCGCAGCCTGGTCTCCACCAATGCTTTCACTGCGCGGAACCGGCCGATCTCCTGCTCGCTCACCATCGTCGCCCAATCGATGGCGTCGTCGAGGGCGAACGAATCTCCCCGATACCAGTGCGATGCGATGTTCGAGTAGGTGACGTGCGTGCACAGTGCCCGAAGGCTCGGTCCGGCCGCGTCGGCCACGGCCCACTGCACACCGCCCAGATAGCTGGGACCGTTCATTGCCAACCGCCCGTCGAACCACGGCTGGCCCGTGACCCAACGGATCGTTGCCAGCCCGTCGGCTCGTTCGTGGAAGTTCGGTTCGAATACGCCACCCGATCCAAAGGTGCCCCGGCAGCTCTGCATCACCACCCGATAGCCGCGCTCGGCGAACACACGACCGAGCAGTAATCCGAACGCGCCGCCCCGGCCGTAGGGACTGCGCACCAGAATCGTCGGGTGCGGACCGACGCCGGATGGCGTGTACACGTCCGCCACGAGGTCGACGCCATCGTCCATCGGCACCGGCACACTCCGCACCACGTCAACGTGCCGGTCGAGCGGCGCCGGCAACGACATGATGCGCTGCACGATCTTGCTCAGGACTGCGGACACGGCAACCCCTGCTCACCCCGCCGAAACGGCGGAGCCTTTATCCTCGTCGGTTGTCGGGGCCTGCTCTCGCAGCTCTTCGTCGCCACGACACATCAAATACCGAGGGGCCCATGAAGATCAATCCCGACGCAGCCGGTCTCGACGCATCTCGCCTCGAACGGATCGACGACCACCTCCAGACCCGCTACATCGAGCAGCACAAGATTGCGGGATGTCAGGTCGCGGTCATGCGCCACGGGCACCTCGCGCACTTCCGTTCGCTCGGCACGCGCGACCGCGAGCGCGGGTACGGGGTCGAGGACGACACGATCTGGCGCCTCTATTCGATGACGAAGCCGATCACGGGCACCGCGCTGTTGAGCCTCTACGAGCGCGGCTTGTTCCAGCTCAGCGATCCCATCCATCGGTACCTGCCCGAGTTCACGAACATGAAGGTGAAGGAACGCCTCGGCGACGGCACCGGACAACTCGTCGACGCGCACGCCCCGATCTCGATCCGCGACGCGATGATGCACATGACCGGCATCGGCTACGGCCCGCGCGGCGCGCGGCTCGATCTCGCGAGCATCGGAACGCGCGACCGCGCGTTCGGGTTGGGCAAGGGCGCCACCTTGCAGACCCTGATGGAAGCCTTGGCGCCCGAGCCGCTGCGCTTCCACCCGGGCACGCACTGGCTGTACTCATGGTCGACCGACGTATGCGCCCGGCTCGTCGAAGTCATCTCCGGTCAACGCTTCGACGACTACCTCCAATCGACGATTTTCGACCCGCTCGACATGATCGACACCGGCTTTTCGGTGCCCGAAACCAAGGTCGGCCGCCTCGCCGCGCTCTACCGGCGCGGCAACGACAAGCAACTCGAGCTCGTCGACGATCCCCAGACCACCCGTCTCACCCGCCAACCGTCCTTCCTCTCGGGCGGCGGCGGTCTGCTCGGCACCACAGCCGACTACCTCCGATTCACCCAAATGCTCGCCAACGGCGGCGAACTCGACGGCGCGCGCATCCTCGGCCGCAAGACCGTCGAGCTGATGAGCTCGAACCACCTCCCGGGCGGGGCAGATCTCCGCGCGTTCGCGTTGCCGGGCGGATACGGCGAGGTCGGCTTCGACGGGATGGGGTTCGGGCTCACGGTCGCAGTCAGCAACGGCCCCGTCGCCAACGCCGCGGCCGGCTCACCCGGCGAGTTCATGTGGGGCGGCGCCGCCTCGACCGCCTTCTGGATCGACCCCACCGAAGAGCTCGTCGTCGTCTTCATGACCCAACTCCTACCCTCGGGCACCTTCAACTTCCGCGGTCAACTGAAAGCGCTCGTCTACTCGTCGATCGTCGACTGACGCGAGTGCGACGACCGGCGAAGAGCGCGGCGACACGAGGAGAGACCCACCAGGTCGCGCGTCAGAGGTTGTGGTGCGGAGGAAGTGAGCCTTTCGCGATCGCGTCGGCGCGGGCGTGCAACAACTCGCCGGCATCGTCGAGATTGCGGCCGATCACATATTTGCCGGCTTTGACCTCGCCGACGACGAACCGGCCCAACTCCGAGAGATCGGCGACATCGACGTTGCGTCCCATCGCGGCGAGGCGCTCGCGGAACTCGGCGAACGTCACGACGGGTCCGGGCGCGTGCTCGCGCTCGCGCGCGAGCTCCGCGGGCCGGTTGCGTTGCGCGGTCCACAGTCCGGTGTCCATGAGGCCGCCCGACGGGTAGAAGACCGACGCGCGCAGCTTGGTCCCGGAGTCGATGAGCTGGTGCGCCAGCGACTCCGTGAAACAGCTGATCGCCGCCTTGCTCGCCGCGTACACCGACGCGTACGGAACCGGCGCGATCCCGCCGTCGCCGGATGACGTGTTGACGACGACGCCCTCCTCTCCCGACGCGATCATGCGGGGAACGAAGGCCAGCACGCCGTTTGCGACCCCGAACACGTTCACGCCGAAGCACCAACGCCAGTCGTTGGGCTCCTGCTCCCACGGCAGCCCGCCGCCACCCGAGGTGACGCCGGCGTTGTTGAACAGCAGATGGCAGGCGCGGTAGCGATCGAACACGGCATCGGCGAGTGACTCGACCGACGTGGGATCCGAGACATCGGTGACGATCCCGCTCACTTCGCCTCGCGCCCCGAGCTCGGCGACGGTGGCATCGAGCACGCGCTGTTCGATGTCGGCGATCACCACGCGCGCCCCCTCGTCGAGGAGTGCTTCGACGATGCCGCGCCCGATGCCGTTGGCGCCGCCCGTGACCACTGCGACCTTTCCGTTCAGGTCAAGCATGCGTCAGCCGCCCCACTTCACGTTGTACTCGTCCTTCCACCACTCCGCGCGCCGGATCTCCTCCGCGGTCGTGACGCGCGTCGGGTCCTGGCCGAGGTCGGAAGGCGTCGGCCCGATCTTGTCACCGATCGGTCGCAACGCCTCGGTGTCGAAGCCGTAACACCGCGCCGCGGTTTCTCCGAGCATCTTCTGCGTGTCGCCCACCGGCACGTCGGCGAAGTCGCTCCGCAATCGCGCGATCGTGTTCGGCCAGGTGCCTTCGGGATGGGGATAGTCGGTGCCCCACATCGCAACGTCGCAGCCGATGGCGTGCCGGCGCCGGATCTCTTCCTTCGACATCGTGGAAGCGCCCACGAAGATGTTCTCGCCGAAATACTCCGACGGCAGCTTCGAGAGGATGCCCTTCATCAGCGCGGCCATCTTCTTCGTGGTGTGCCCGCCGCCGAGGTATTGATCCCATTTCCACTTCATGTCGGCGACCCAGTAGCTCGCGCCTTCGGTCACCACGAACTTCA
>CAZLEC010000306.1:0-5780 GCA_964558245.1 uncultured Burkholderiales bacterium
CAACACATAAACACATTCCATAAACGACGCAATTCCCAACTTAACACCTTATACGAGTGACTGATCGTCCTTCTCCGTCTTCTTGATCTGCTCCCAGTTGGTCACGACCTCGCCGGCGTCTCTCACCTGCACGTCGCCGAACACGTGGGGATGCCGCCGTACGAGCTTCGCGTGCACCGCGCGCGCGACGTCGGCGACGGTGAACGCGCCGGCCTCCGACGCGAGCACCGACTGAATCATCACTTGGAACAACAGGTCGCCGAGCTCGTCTTCGAGCGCGTCGTACGCGCCGATCGGGATGTCGCCACCCGGTGCGTCGGCCGGCAGCTCCTCGATCGCCTCCACGACCTCGTAGGCCTCCTCGAGCACGTGCCGGCGCAAGGAGTGATGCGTCTGCGCGGCATCCCACGGACATCCGCCCGGGCCGCGCAACCGCTCGGTGAGCGCCAACAACCGCGCGAGCTCGGGGCCCACCGCAGTGTCGCCGGTGTCGACGAACAACGAGGTGAGATGGTCGGGCTCCACGTCGCGGTCGAGGTCGGCGAGCGCGACGGTGAAGATGCGCTCGTCGGGAAGGCCGAGCCGCTGCAGCACGGTGACCTCGTGATCGGCCGGCAACGAGTCGAGCAGCGCGAGCTTCACCTCGGAGCACACGAGCCGGGAATCGGACTGCGCGATGAGCATCGGCCCGCTCGATCCGGCCGCGTCGATCGCGAAGGCACGCGCGTCGATGACGCGCGCGCCGTGCATCGGGTCGATGCCGAGCCGCCACCACGCGAGGTCGACGAAGGAGATACCCGGGATGAGCTCCACGTCGATGCCCGCGGCGCGTACGAGCTCGACGCTGCGCTCGGCGATGGTCGGGCTCCCCGGCACGGCGTACACGATCTCACCCCGCTCCCGGGCGGTCTCGACGACGCGATCGGCGATCGCCGCGTACACGGTGTCGAGATCGTCGGCGCGGTCATAGAGCAGATCGAGCGGCTCGAGCTCGATCCCGTCGCGCGCAAGATCGTCGACCGCAGGGTGGCGGGCGGTGCGCACGAAACGGATCGGCACCCGCACGAGCGCGGCGCGCGCCGCGGGGAGCAAGAGGTCGGCTCCCGCCGGCCCGAGCCCGACCACCACGACGCGGGGCTTCACCGGCATCTACGGACTTCCGGTGTTGGCACCCGGGTTCGCGGTCGGCAACGTCGTGGCCGCGGCGGTCGTCGTGGTCGTGCCCTCCCGACTTGTCGCGGGGGTGGGCGCCTTCGGCGGAGTGACTTCGTACACGCTCTGGCCCTGCCCGTTGGCCGTCAGGCCCCACTTCCCGAAACGGGGATCGAGGTGCACCTTCGACGACTTCAAGAGCGCGTCGATCGCGGCCTGCGCCGACGCCTGACCTTGCTGGGCAAGCGCGGTCAACACCTGGGAGCGTGAGGCCGCGTAGCTCGAAGTCGCGCGGGTGACCAGGATCACGTGGTAGCCGAACTGCGAGTGCACCGGCCCGACCGGAGTGCCGATCGGTGCCGCTTCGGCCGCGGTCTCGAAGGCGGGCACGAACTCACCCGCGGTCAGGCAACCGAGCACGCCGCCCTGCGCTCCGCTCTGGGTGTCGGTCGAGTTCTTCTGCGCCAGGGTTGCGAAGGACGCGCCGGCCTTGAGTTGGTTGAGGAGATCCTGCGCCTTGGCCTGCGTCGCGACGAGAATGTGCGCGACGTTCTTTCCCGACGCGCAGGCGAACTGCGCCTTGTGCGCGTCGAAGTACTTCTGGCCGGCGGCATCCGACGTGTCGGTGTACGACTTCAGCAACTCTTCGGTGCGCGCCTGCCGGTCCGTCAACGTCGCGCGGAACTTGGCGTCGAACGCCGGGTAGATGGTCGCGGCCGGGAAGATCTGCACGACGTCCTTCGCCGCCTGCGACTGCGTGGTCGACGACACCTTGAGGTGGCGCGACGCGAACAGCGCGTCGATCGCCTGCTGGTGGATCAGCTGGGTGAGCCAGATCGCACTGACCGACGTGTCGGCCGAGACGTCCTTGGTCACCTTGAACTTGTTCTGCGTCAGCCAGGCCGCGAACGGCTTGTTGGCGACGATCTTGCCGACCTCGTTGAGCAGGCTGTCGCGGGTGACGTGCTCCTCCTGCGCCTTGCCCTTCACGGTGAAGGTGATGGTCGCCGCGTCGGAAAGGGTGCTCGAGCAGGCCGAACCGACCAGCGCGACCGCGGCAACCACGAGAATTAGCGCGAGGGGACGTCTCATCACGAGGAGCGTACCGGGGCCGCCTCGGCGGGAGCGATCTCGCGGAGCAATCTGAGAAGCGCCTGCGGAATCGACACATCGGGAGTCGCCGCGATCGGCACGATCACCGCATCGGCCAGTACCTGACTGCGCGCCGACATGCGTTGCAGACGCGCCTCCTGCGACTTCCTCAGCTCCCAGCCGTCGATGCGCGCCCGACCCTTCTGCACGGAGACCGCCCTGATGTCGAGTCGCAGGCACTCGGCTCGCAGCCGCGCGACGTCGAGCAACACCGCGGCCGGAGGCGGCGGCGGTCCATAGCGGTCGGTCCATTCGGCGAGCACGTCTTCGACGTCATCGGAGCTCGTCACCGCGGCCAGCCGACGGTACGCCTCCATCCGCACGTCGTCACGAGCGATGTAGTCGCGCGGGAGGTGCGCAGTTACGGGCAGGTCGATCTGCACCGACTCGGCCTCCTGCGGCGGCGCGTCGGTGAGCTCGCCGACTGCTTCGGTGACCATCTCGACGTACAGATCGAAGCCCACTGCCGCGATGTGACCCGACTGCTCCGCGCCCAACAAGCTGCCCGCGCCGCGGATCTCGAGATCGCGCATGGCGATCTTGAAACCGGAGCCGAGGTCGGTGAACTCCCCGATCGTCTTTAGTCGTTCGTACGCCTCTTCGGAGAGCTTGTGATCGCCGGGATACAACAGGTAGGCGTACGCGCGTTGACCGCGCCGGCCGACCCGCCCGCGCAACTGGTACAGCTGCGCGAGCCCGAGCCGATCCGCGCGGTCGACGATCAGCGTGTTCACCGTCGGCATGTCGAGACCGCTCTCGACGATCGTCGTGCACACCAGCACGTCGAACTCGTGCTCCCAGAATTTCTGCACGACCCGTTCGAGCCGGCCTTCGTCCATCTGGCCGTGCGCGACCGCGACCCGCGCCTCGGGCACGAGCTGGCGCACGTCGGCGGCGACGTGCTCGATGTCCTTCACGCGGTTGTGCACGTAGAGGGCCTGGCCCTCGCGCAGCAGCTCGCGCCGGATCGCCTCGGACACCGCGCGCGGATCGTGCTCGCCCACGTACGTGAGAATCGGTTGGCGATCCTCCGGCGGCGTGTTGACGAGCGAAAGGTCGCGGATGCCCGTGAGCGACATCTCGAGCGTCCGCGGAATCGGCGTGGCCGTGAGCGTGAGGATGTCGACGCTCGTGCGCATCCCCTTGATCCGCTCCTTGTGCTGCACGCCGAACCGTTGCTCCTCGTCGACGATGAGGAGCCCGAGATCCTTGAAGCGCAAGTCTTGCGAGAGCAACCGGTGCGTGCCCACGACGATGTCGACCGTTCCGTCGGCCACGCCGTGCACGACCTCGGTCTGCTCCTTCGCGGAGAGGAACCGAGACAGCATCTCGACGCGCACGGGATAGTTCGCGAATCGCTCACGGAACGTCTGGCCGTGCTGGCTCGCGAGGAGCGTGGTGGGCACGAGGATCGCGACCTGCTTGCCGTCGAACACGGCCTTGGCCGCGGCGCGCAGTGCCACCTCGGTCTTGCCGTAGCCGACGTCGCCGCACACCAGGCGGTCCATGGGGATCGATCGCTCCATGTCGGCCTTGGTCTCGATGATCGCCTTCGCCTGGTCGGGCGTCTCCTCGTAGGGGAACGACTCCTCGATCTGAGCCTGGAACGGACCGTCGGGCGCGAACGCGTGACCCGGTGTCGCGAGGCGGCGCCGGTAGAGCACCACGAGCTCGCCGGCGATGTCGCGCACGGCGCGGCGCACGCCGGTGCGCGTCTTCTCCCAGTCGGCGCCGCCCATCTTCGAGAGCTTCGGCGTCTCGCCACCCGTGTACTTCCGGATAAGGCCGATGTCCTCGGAGTCGACGTAGACGCGGTCGCCGCCCTTGAACTCCACCACGAGCCGGTCGCGCGTGATGCCAAACATCTCCTTGGTCTCCATGCCGAAGTACCGACCGATGCCGTGCACGCGGTGCACGACGTGGTCGCCCTTCGCGAGCCCTTCGTAGTAGTCGGCGCCGCGACGCGCGCCACGCGGCCGGCGGTGCACCCGGCGCCGGCCGGTGAGATCGGCCTCGGCCACGATCGCGAGCTGCACGCCCGGCAGCAGCACGCCGCGATCGAGCGGCGCGACCACGAGGTGCACGCCGGGTGCGAGCAGCGCCGGGCTCGACTCGCCGATCGCGGCGATGCGATCGACGGTGACGCCTTCGCCCACGAGCAGCTGCTCGATGCGCTCCGCCGACCCGCTGCCCTCCGCGGCGATGAACACGCGGTAGCCCGCGCCGCGCAACCGGTTGAGGCTCCGGCCGAGCGCATCGGTGTCGCCGACAACCGGATCGAACGCGGTCGCAGCCAGCGACGGCGTGTCAGGGCCGTCGGGCGTGTTGAGCACGGGGACGGTCTGCGCCTTCGTGTGCGCGAGGAGCCGCTCGAACGGCAACGACAAGCGCGGCGTGGTCTCGGGGTCGAGCGTCGCGCCCCACGTCTTCTCCAGCGCCTCGCCGAGCGCGGCCTCCTCGTCGAGCAGCTCCTGGGCGCGGTCGCGCAACCGGCGCGGCTCGAACAGCGCGACGATCGCGCTCGTGGGCAACAGGTCGGGCAAGAGGTGCTCGTCGGCGCTGAGCCACGGCAGCCACGACTCCATGCCGTCGAACGTCTGGCCCTCGGCCAGACGTTCCCACTGCTCCGAGCCCCACGGCTGGGTCTTCATCAGCTCCGCCGCGCGCGAACGCACCTCCTCCGTGGGGAGCAGCTCACGAACCGGGAAGATCCAGGCGTCGGCGAGGTCGACCGTCGATCGCTGATCGGCCACCGAGAACTGCGAGAGCCGGTCGACTTCGTCGCCCCACAGGTCGATGCGCACCGGGTGGTCGGCTGTCGACGGGTACACGTCGACGATCGCGCCGCGCACCGCGAGCTCTCCGCGCGCCTCGACCTGGTACTCGCGTCGATATCCCATCGTCACGAGCTGCTCGACGAGCGCGTCGCGGTCGAGCTGCATCCCGGCCCGCACGACGACGGGCTCGACCGCCTCCACGTGCGGACCGAGCCGTTGCGCGAGCGCGCGCACCGGCGCGACCACGACCGCCGGCAGCTGGTCGCCGCCGACGCGCAGCCGCCAGATGACGCGCAGGCGGTGCCCCATCGTCTCGACCGCGGGCGACACCCGCTCGAACGGCAATGTCTCCCACGCCGGGAACAGCTCGACCGCGTCGGCGCCGAGGTACTCGCGCAGGTCGGCGGTGAGTCGCTCGGCCTCCGCGGCGGTCGGCACCGCGAGCACAACCGGCCGGCGCGCGGTGGTGGACGCGAGCGTCGCCGCGAACATCGCGCGCGCGGGCACCGGAACCGCGACCGGACGCGACGAGCCGCCGGTCGCGGCGGCCACGACCGGATCGGCTCCGAGCAGCGTTGTGAGCCCGGCGAGGGCAGGAATGTCGGTCATGTGGGCACGCGCGTCGACGACCCCGGGCGCAGGCGCGACCCGGGGTAGGGCGTCCAGACTACGTCTGCGCGGCTCAGCGCCGGTTGTAGC
>CAZLEC010000307.1:0-5779 GCA_964558245.1 uncultured Burkholderiales bacterium
ACCCAGCTCCTCTGCGCGGATCCAGTCGACGGAGTCGAGCTCGGTGGCGAGCGTCCCGAGGAGCAGCGCGCGTTCGCCGGAGTCGGCATCGCCGACGGCCTGCAGTGCCGCTTCCAGCACCTCGACGCGCTCCTCGTCGACCGCGCCGACGACACTGACGATGCCGCGGTTGTTCGCGAGCGCCGAGCGCACGAGCAGCTCCGTGGCACCGGCGCCGGCCGCCCAGCGACCGACCGTGAGCAACGTCTCGCGCGATGCGGCGTCGCCGAGCAGGCGTTGCGCCTCACCGAGGCGGAGCTGGAGCTCAGTTCGCGCGCGCTCGTCGTGAACGGGTTGCGCGTCGAGCAGCGCCAGCGCGCCGCTCACCCACGCGATGACCGGCGACGGCGCGAGTCGGGCCAGCGCGTCGTCGGAGGCGGCGAGCACGATGCGCACGACCCGTTCGGCGTCGCCCCGGGTCGCCCCGGCGAGCGCGTGGTGCGCGATCTCGGCGATGCGCTGCCCGGGCTCGAGCCCGAGGAGGTCCTCGAGCACCTCGGCCACGCGGGCGTGAGTACGGCGGCGGCGCGCACTGCCGAGTTGCTCGTACAACGTCTGCTGTACGAGCGCGTGGGCGAAGGAGAACCGCTCGACGATGCCCGGCAGCTCCACGATGAGGCCGGCGCGCGTCGCTTGCTCGAGCGAGTCGAGGAGCGTGTCCTCGTCGACGGGTTCCATCTGGGTGAGCACGTCGAGCTCGAACTCGCGTCCGAGCACCGACGCAGTGGTCAGCGCGTGGTTGACAACTTCGCCGAGCCGGGCGACGCGCTGGGCGATGGTGTCGCGGAGGGTTTCGGGCAGGTCGAGCGCATGCAGCCCTTCGCGGAGCTGCCAGCCGTTGGTGCGGCCCGAGAGCGCGCCCGATTCCTGGAGGTGCCGCAACACTTGACGCACGAACAGCGGGTTGCCGCCGGTCTCGTCGCCCAGGCGGCCGGCGAGCTGATTCGTGTCGTCGTCGGGCATCTCGGCGCCGAGCAACGGGAGGAGCTCCCGCACCGAGTCGTCGGGGAGGCCGGCGAGCGCGACCCGCTCCACGTTGGAGCCGCGTTCGAGCGCGACGCGCAGCTCGGCGAGCCGGGCCTCCGCCGCGAGCTCTCCGGATCGAGCCGTCACCAACAGGAGCAGTTGGGCCGGATCGGCCCGCGCCGCGACGTGCACGAGGAGCTGATGCGTCGACGCGTCGGCCCACTGGATGTCCTCGATGACGAACACGACCCGCTCGACCGCGGCGGCGCGGTCGAGGAGGTCGGCGACGGCGGCGAACATCTGGGCCCGCTCGGAATCCGGGGTGCTCTCGCGCGGCTCGTCGACTGCCGCGCGCATCCGCAGCGCGGGCGTGAGCCGGGCGAGCGAACCGTGGTGCAACGCGGTGTGCGCGCGGAGCACGGCGTCGGGCGCGTGGGCGACGTAGTGCCCGAGTGCCTCGGCGAATGGTTGGTGCGCGAGCACGCTCTCCTCGTCGCAGCGTCCGTACAGCACGGTGGCGCCCGAGGCGCTCAGCGTGCTCGCCACGCGCGCGACCACCGACGTCTTGCCGATGCCGGGCTCGCCTTCCACGATCAGGACGCGCCGGTGCAGGTCGGAGATCGCGGCGCCCGCGCGCAGCATGCGGTCGATCTCCGCGCCGCGGCCCACGAACACCTCGGGCGCTTCCGGCAGCCCGGGCGGGAGTGGGATGCCGGTTGCCGGCTTCGGGCTCGAGGTGGGCGCCGAGCGACCTTCCGGGCGGCCGTGCGCCGGAACGAGCGCGTAGACGGTCTCGGGGCGTTCGATGTCACGGAGCGTCTGCAAGCCCAGCTCCACGAGCCGCGCCCCGTCGGGCAGCTGGTCGACGACCATCGCGGCGGCCGCGCCGCTGAGGAGGATCTGGCCGCCGTTGGCGAGCGCGCGGAGGCGAGCCGCACGGTTCACCGTGCGTCCGTAGTAGTCGCCCTCTCGTTCGATCGCTTCACCGGAATGGATCGCCGATCGCACGACGATCTCGACATTGTCGGCCCACCGTTCGGCCAGGAGCGCCGCGTCGAGCGCGAGCGCGGCGCTCATCGCGTCGCTGACTCGCGAGAAGACGTTGAAGGTGCTGTCGCCCTCGCCCCGCGCCTTGAGCGTCGTCCCGCCGTTGCTGCGCACGGTCTCCTCGACGAGCTCGTCGTGCCGGGTGACGGCCTGCGCCATTGCCTCGGGCTCTCGTTCCCACCTGAGGGTCGAGCCGACGATGTCGGTCAGCAGGAACGTCACGACACCGGTCGGGAGTGATCCGGCGCGCTCGGGAGCTGCCGCGCCGGTTTCGAGGGTCGCGTCGCGGCGCAGGATCGCGGCTTCGAGCTCGGCCACCCGCGCGTCGGGTTCGAGGCCGAGCTCGTCGCGGAGATGCGCGCGCAGCCGCTGGAACGAACGCAGGGCGTCGGCCTGCCGGCCGGAGCGGTACTGCGCGAGCATCAGCTGCTCCCAGAGCCGCTCGCGCAGCGGCGCGTCGCCGACTGCGGCTTCCGCATCCGCGGCGACGCCGCGATGGTCGCCGAGCGCGAGGCGCACTTCGAAGTAATCCTCGAGCGTGCTGTGGCGCAGCTCGTCGAGGCGGGTGGCTTCGGTCCGGGCCCACATCGCGTCGACGCCCGCCAGCGCGGGCCCGCGCCAGCGCGCAAGCCCCGACCGGAACGCGTCGGCGGCGCCCGGAAGGTCGCCCGAGCTGCGGCGTTCGCGGCCGGTGTCGACGTCGGACGAGAACGCCATCGCGTCGTACTCGTGGGGTTCGACCTCGAGGAGGTATCCGCCCGCCCGCGAGTGCAGCCGCTCACCAACCAGCTTGCGCAACTGCGAGATGTGGCTCTGCAGCGTGCGCGCCGCGCCCGGCGGCGGCTCGCCCTCCCACACGTCGTCGATCAGGCGATCGGTGGCCACCACGGCATTGGCATCTACGAGCAAGCGCGCGACCAGAGCCACTCTCCGTTTCCCGGAGAGCTCGATCTCGCGTTCGCCCTCGCGAGCGCCCGGCGCGCCGAGCAACAGGAATTCCACTGCTCACCATCCCAGCCGCCGGCGATTCTACGAAGGTGCGAAATGCAGCGAAAGCTCGTTGCAGCGCGCCTGCAGCGGGGCTGCACCGGCGGGGCCGATGCTGGCTTCCAACACCAAAGATTGGAGACACGAAATGGCCACTATTGGGACAAGAAACGCCGGTCGCCCGTCGGACGCGCTCCGCGAGATGGCGCTGTTCGCCGGCTGCACCGCCAAAGAGCTCGCCCGAGCCGACAGCCTGTTGTTCGAGGTTTCGATCCCCGAGGGCACCACCATGTGTCGCGAGGGTGAGATCGGGGAGCAGGTGTTCCTCATCGCGCGGGGCGAGGCCATCGTGTCGATCGGCGAGCACGCGATCGCCACGCTGGGCCCGGGCAGTTTCTGCGGCGAGCTCGCCATGCTCGACGGCGCCGCCCGGGTGGCGACGGTGATCGCGGCGACCGACGTGGTGGCGTTCGTCGCGACCCGCGTGGAGTTCTCGACGCTGCTCGCCGAGATCCCGGCGATCACGCGCCGGATGATGACGACGATCGGGAGCCGGCTCCGGCTCGCGGATCGCGCGCTCTCGCCGGCGGCCGGCGCGGACAGCCGGCCCGGTCAATGACCGTGCCGCGACGCGGGCCTGCCGAGTGAGAGGCCCTTGACCAGGACCGGCTTCTCGCGATCTCGGTGGACGATCACGCGTGCGGAGTCTTGAAAGCGGCACGGTCGAGTGTTGGGCGGGGTCGGCGCCGCCCGTCAGTCGCGACCCGGACCGTCGGCCGTCACGTCGGGCGCCGGCAGTCCGTTCATGACCTCGATGATCCGGCGCACGATCGGCGCCGCGGTCTGCGCTCCGAAACCGGCCTGCTCGACCACGGCCACCACGACGTACTCGGGGGCATTCGCCGGGAACATCCCGACGAACAACGACGTGTCACCCTTGCCGGTCACCTGCGCGGTGCCGGTCTTGCCCGCGACCGCGACCGTGCCGAACGGGAAGCCGCTGAACGCCTGCGACGCGGTGCCCGGCGGGTCCGCGCTGTCGACCGCGCCTTCGAACCCGGCGAGCATCCGATCGCGCAGGGCCGGATCGATCGCGACCTTCCTGAGCGCGTGCGGCTCGACGACCTTCACGACCGACCCGTTCGGGCGCGTGACCTTGCGCTCGATGTGCGGCTGCCAGAGCGTGCCGCCGTTCGCGAACGCGGCGTACGCGTTCGCGAGTTGCAGCGGGGTCACGACGAGATCACCCTGCCCGACCGCGAGGTTCACGTTGTCTCCCGGATACCAGGCGCCGTTCTCGTGCTTCTGGTCGGCGGTCGGGTAGTTCGCGTCGGCGAACGCCTGCTTCCACACCGGGCCGGGAACCCGCCCGCGCGCTTCGCCGAGCTCGAACCCGGTCGCCGCGCCGAAGCCGAGCTCGCCCGCGACTTGTTGGATGCCGAGGCCCGACGACTGGCTCGGTCCGTACTTCCAACGCTGCCAGAACTCGTCGCCGACGGTGTAGAAGTACTCGTCGCTCGAGACGGTGAGCGCGTGTTGCAGATCGACGGTGCCGAAGGCCTCGCCCCCGTTGGCGTTCTCGAACGTCCGGCCGCCGATCGTCACCGACCCGGTGTCGTCGAACTCCTCGCTCGGATCGCGGATGCCGTTCTCGGCCATCGCGATCGACGTCACGAGCTTGAACGTCGAGCCGGGCGCGTAGAGGCCCTGCGTCGCGCGGTCGAGGAGCGGGTCGCCGCCGGCCGCGCTCGTGAGCAACGCGTACGCGGGCGAGCTGATCCCGCCGACCCACACCGACGGGTCATAGGTCGGGTTGCTCGCGAGCGCGACAACGGATCCGTCGCGCGCGTCCAACACCACGACCGAGCCGGCCGGCGCCGCGCCGGCTCCCTGCACCTTGCGCGCCGACACCATGCCCTGCGCCAACGACTGTTCCGCGGCGGCCTGCACGCGCGCGTCGATCGTCAGGTACACGGTGTCGCCGACGGTGCCCGGGTCGACCTTGACCGCGCCGCCGACCTGGCGCCCGGTCGGATCGACCTCGACGGTCTCCCGGCGCGGTCGGCCCCGGAGCGCCGGCTCGAACGCGGCTTCGGCTCCGGCGAGGCCGATCTCGTCTCCCGGTTGGTAGCCCGCCGACCGGGAGCGCGCGAGGCGCGCGGCCGGGATCTCGCCGACGTAGCCGAGTGCCTGCGCGGCGAGGCTCCCGTGCGGGTACGCGCGCACCGGGAGCTCCACCACATGAGCTCCCGGGTAGTCCTGCGGCTCTTGCAGGACCGCGAGGCGGTCGGGGAGCGACACGTCGAACGCGACCACTGCCGGCTCGAGCGGCGACTGACGCGGGCTCGCGTCCTGCGATTGCAACTGCCGCAACGGCATCGCGAGTTGCTTCGCCAGCGCACCGAGCACGCGCGCCCGGGTGCGTTCCGAGAGGTTGCGATCGACGGTGATCGCCCACGACGCGCGGTCGTGCACCAGTACCACGCCGTTGTGGTCGACGATCTCACCGCGCGGCGTCTGGGTCTGGATCACGCGCACCTGGTCGACTGCCTGCATCGGGAGCGCGCCTCCCAGGCCGGCCTGCAAGAACCACAAGCGCGCCACGAGCGTGCAGAACGACACCAGCACGATGACGCCGAGCATGCTGACGCGGATCCGGCGGGCCTCGGTCATGCGAGCAATCGCTCGCGGCTAGCGATCTCGAGGTGCCACAGGACAGACACGCCGCAGCGCGCCGAAC
>CAZLEC010000308.1:0-5762 GCA_964558245.1 uncultured Burkholderiales bacterium
GCGTCTACATCATGAACGTGATCGACTACCAACCCTTCCGGTTCGTCCGCTCCGAGCTCGCGACGCTGCGCAAGCAATTCAGCTGGGTCGGCGCGCTCAGCCCGCCGTTGACCAGCTACTCGGGCGGCAACGTCATCCTCGTCGCGTCGGACCGCGCGCTGTTCCGCGACGGGCTCCACACGGAGCTCGTCGGCGAGAGCGTGCGCCAAGGGCTCGATCTCGATCGGTTCGTCGCCGACGCCCCCGTCATCCGCGACGACTTCGCGCCGATCGATCAATGGCTCAACGCCGACAAGCACTGACGCTCACCCAGCAATCGGGTTGACCTCAGCAGCCCGGCTGGCCGAGCAGCGCGACCTTGCCGTCGGTGACGAACGCGCCGCGCGCGCCCGTGCCGCGCGTCGGCGCGGAGAAGTCGAACCGGCCGAGGTCGTGCATGGTTCCGGTCGCGGCGAGGGCGCCCGCGAGCGCGTCGCGTTCCCTGTCGATCGTGGGCGCGATGCGGCGCCGCGGGAACAGCGACCGCCAGGTGACGACGGTTCGCTGCTCGCGAGCAGTGGTGACGGCCCAAACCGAGCAGCCGCCGGGCGTCACGACGGGGAGTTGCCAGAGCTCGGCGTCGGCACCGCGCCGCCGCACGACGTCATCCGGCACACGCGCGTCGAAGAAGGTGGGCTCGATCGGCTCGTTGGCTCCCACCCGCCCGACGAGCCCGGTCCAGGAAGCGAAACCGGACCAGAGATCGCGTGGGAGCCGGTCGGGGCTGAGCACCGGCGCGGGCGTCCACCCGCCCTGTCGCATCACGGCGCCGAGATCGCCGCGCGCGACGACGACCAGGCCGACCGGCAGCGCCCGCCGGCCGAGCAACGTGACGCTCGATCGAGGAAGCGGCGCGAGCACCGCCGCCGGATCGGCGGACGGGAGCCGGTTCGGCTCGACGGGCACGCCGCGGTAGGTGTGCGCCCCGGATGTGATGTCGGAGAACTCACGCGGCGCCCGGTCGTGGATGTGGCGATCGACGCCGACGGTGACAGCCGCCAGGAGCAGCGCCGCGATCCCCGCCGCGAGCACGCGCCACCGGACCGGCGGGGTCGGGAACGAGCGTCGCGACGCGAGCAAGCGGTCGGCCCCGACGACGATCGCGGCCGCGACGATCGCGACCAACCAGCCGGCGAGCACGTCGGACAGCAGGTGAATGCCGAGGAACGCGCGGCTGTAGCCCACCAGCACCGCGGCGGGGAGCACGACGGCCGCAACCACCGATGTTCGCGGCAGGCCGGCGGCCCACCACCACAGCACGACGCCGAACGCGAGTGAGCACTGCAAGGCGGCATGGCCGCTCGGCCAGCTGGTCGAAGTGGTCGGCACCAGACCCAACCCCGGGAGCGGACCGAGCGGACTCGATTTGAGGAGCTCGACCAGACCGCCGCCCACTGCCACGGTGGCGGCGAGGAGCGCGGCGCTACGGAACGCGCGGGTCGCGATCGCAGCGACAACGAGCAGGGCGCCGAGCACGAGCATCGAGCGGATGCCCACCGTGTTCAACGTCTCCATCAGATGGTGCTCGCCGCCGAGTCGAGCGGCGGTCGCGGCCGCGCGCAGGTCGAGCTGCGAGAGCGGCGTGCGCCGGTGCCGGAGCTCGAGGCGGAACCAACCGAGACCCGCGATCGCGGTCGCTCCGAGCACGCACGCACCGGCAATGACGACGCGGTCGGGGGTCGCGTGCAGCCGGCGGGCCACCCACTGCGCGGGGACGCCAACGGTCACGAGCCAGTAGACGAGCCCGACGATCGCGACCGCGATGCCCGCGAGCAGCACCAGCGCCACTGCCGGAACCGCGAGCGCGTCGCCGTCGGCGACGACTGCCGGCGCGACGACGAGCGCGAGCACGAGGAGGAGCACGACGCGCACGACCGTCGCCGGTACTCGGAGGCGCGCTCGTGTCTCACTCATCGGTGGCGCGCCGCGAGCTCGCCGTCACCGCGCTGCGCGCCGACGGTTACTCGACTTTGGAGACCGGCGCTTCCATGCCGCGGGCCGCGAACGACCAACCGGCGTCGTCGCCGTAGAACTCGAAGAGGTGCTCGATCGTGAACGACACCTTCGCCTCGAGGTCGGGCCAGGCCGAGGTCGGAGCCTCGACCGTCACCACGTTCGAATAGACCGTGACCTTGGTCGCGCCGAGGTCGAAGAGCCGGTGCGCGAGCACGTCGGGCGGCCGGGCACCGACCGCGGCGCTCGCCGAGAGATACGTCTCGATCGCCATGCCGGTGATCGACCGGTTCGCCTCGAAGAACCGCATCTCGGGACGCGTCCCGGCGCGCATGGTGACGGTGATCGGCTGGCCCATGGGCGCCAGCGTAGGGCCGGTGAACCGGCTCAGGTGGAATTGCGACGGGACCGGTAGCGCCGGATCAGCGCATTCGTGGACCCGTCGTGACCGAGTGCCGGCTCGACCTCGGCCTCGAGCTCGCTCACGATCCGGCCCGCGAGCACCTTGCCCAACTCGACCCCCCACTGGTCGAAGGAGTCGATGCCCCACAGCACACCGAGCGTCAAGACCTTGTGCTCGTAGGCGGCGATCAGCGCGCCCAACGTGCGGGGCGTGAGCTGATCCGCGAACAGCACACTCGAGGGCCGGTTGCCGGAGAACGTGCGGTGCGGCACCTGCTCGGCCGGGACTCCTTCGGCCGCGACCGCCGATGCCGGCTTGCCGAACGCGAGCGCCTCCGACTGCGCGAGCAGGTTGGCGACGAGGAGGTCCTGGTGGCGTTCGAGCGCGTGGTCGGGTTGCGCGTGCACGAAGCCGATGAAGTCGATCGGCACCAGTGTGGTGCCTTGGTGCAGCAACTGGAAGTACGCGTGCTGGCCGTTCGTGCCGACGGTCCCCCACACGATCGCGCCGGTCGGCGCCTCGACGGGGGCGCCGTCGAGCTGCACCGACTTGCCGTTGCTCTCCATCTCGAGCTGTTGCAGGTACGACGGCAACTTCCCCAACGCCTGCGCGTACGGCACGACCGCGAGGGTCTGCGCGCCGAGGAAGTCGCGGTACCAGAACGCGAGCAAGGCCATGGTCGCCGGCAGGTTCTGGGCCAGTGGCGCCGTGCGGAAGTGCTCGTCCATCTCGTGCGCGCCGGCGAGCAGCTCCCCGAATCGCTCGGGGCCGATCGCGATCATCAGCGACAGGCCGATCGCCGACCACATCGAGTAGCGGCCGCCGACCCAGTCCCAGAACTCGAACATGTTCGCGGTGTCGATGCCGAACTCCGCGACCTTCTCCGCGTTGGTCGACACCGCGACGAAGTGGCGCGCGATCGCGCTCGTGTCGCCGCCGAGACGGTCGAGCAGCCACGTTCGCGCCGACGT
Source organism: uncultured Burkholderiales bacterium (assembly GCA_964558245.1). Taxonomy (GTDB): domain Bacteria; phylum Actinomycetota; class Acidimicrobiia; order IMCC26256; family PALSA-610; genus JBBQER01. Next base: position 3,367 of record CAZLEC010000308.1, read on the forward strand.
CGCGTTGGTGATCGTCTCGACCGTCGTGAACGTCTTCGACGAGACGATGAACAGCGTCTCCTCGGCGTCGAAATCGTGCAGCGCGTCGACGAGATCGGCGCCGTCGACGTTCGAGACGAAACGGAATCGCATCGTGGGGTCGCTGTACGCCGCCAGCGCGTCGTACGCCATCGCCGGACCGAGATCGCTCCCGCCGATTCCGATGTTGACGACGTTGCGGATCCGCCGGCCGGTGTGGCCGAGCCACGTGCCGTCGCGCACCTGACCCGCGAACGCACCCATCCGGCGCAGCACCGCGTGCACCGGCGCGACGACGTCGACCCCGTCGACGACGAGTGAGCTGCCCTCGGGCATCCGCAGCGCCATGTGCAGCACCGGTCGGTCCTCGGTGACGTTCACGTGCGATCCGGCGAAGGTCGCGTCGACCCGCGCGCGCCAGCCGCGGGCCTCCGCGAGACCCACGAGCAGCCGCATCGTCTCGTCGGTGACGCGGTGCTTCGCGTAGTCGAGGTGCCATCCGGCCGCTTCGACGTGCATCCGATCGGCCCGGTTCGGGTCGGCCGAGAACAGCGCCCGCAGGTCGTGGTCGCCGAGCGCGGCGGCGTGCGCTTCGAGCGTGCCGTACTCCGGGAGCGATCTCAGCATGCGAACAGCCGGGGCACGCGCTCGAAACGGGGGATACCGCCCCACACGCAGTAGTCCATGAAGATCCAGGAACGGCGGTGGATCGAGGTGGGCCCGTAACCGGCGAGCGCGCACTTGTGCAGCGGCGCCGGGTAACCCCGGTTCGATTCGAAACCGTAGGCCGGGAAGTGCTCGGCTTCGGCCGCCATCAGCGCGTCGCGCGTGACCTTCGCGACGACCGACGCGGCCGCGACGGAGAGCACGGTCTGGTCGGCCTTCACGATCGTGCGCACGGTGCCCGGCATCGCGAGGTAGTCGTGCTTGCCGTCGAGCACGATCCGGTCCGGCTCGAAGCCCTGCGCAGAGAGCTCGCACAGCGCGCGACCGGCCGCCCGCCGCAGCGCCTCGGTCATGCCGAGCTCGTCGCACTCGGAGTGCGTCGAGTGCCCGACCCCGATCCCCCGGGCCCAGCCGCGCACTTTGCGGGCGGCTACCTCACGCTCCGCGCTCGTGAGCAGCTTCGAGTCGCGCACGCCCGGAAGGTGCTCGTCGCCGGGAACGACCGCCGCGACCGTGACCGGTCCGGCCCACGACCCGCGCCCGACCTCGTCGATGCCGACCACCACCCGGTCGCCCGCGCTCCAGAGCTTTCGCTCGGTACGGAGGGTGGGATACGGAGCAGCCACTCGCGCAGAAGTTAGCCCGCGATCTCCTCTTGCGAAGCACGGGCATCGTCGTACGATGCACAGCGTGAGACCCGGCACGCGCGTCGAGGTCCGATCCCGCTTCGAAGCTGCATGGTCGCGAGGTTTCGAAGTGGCCGAGCGAGTCGAGTTGGGCTCGGCCGCGCGCTACAAGCTCCGCCGCCGGTCCGACGGGTCGATCCTGCCGGTCCTGTTCGACGAGACCGACCTGCGGGAGGAGCGGCGCCGCGGGACCTGGTGGGTGCAATAGCCGCGAACAGCGGCGGTCATTCCGAGAGCCGGGCGATCAGATCCTCGACGGGGATCGCGGGCATCGTGGTGGTGCGCATGGTGCCGCGCGCCGCGAGCATGATCGCGGCCTTCGCCATCGTCTGCTCGTCGGGCGCCTCGATCAGGTTGAGGAAGTCGTACTGACCCATCAACGCGTACTGAGCGTGCACCTTGAGCCCGAGTGCTTCCACCTCGCTGCGGACCGCGAGGATCCGCTCGGGATGCTCACGAAGCGTCTCCCACCCGTCGGGACCGAGCGTCGAGAGCATCGCGTACATCGGCACAGCAGCGGAGTTTACCGGCCGCGCCGCTCCCATCCTGCGATGTCGCCGCCCGGCGCGTATCCGTGCGATCGTGTGACCCGTGAGCGCGATCCTCCTCGTCGAAGATGACCCCGCGCTCCGGCGTGCGCTGCGAACGACGCTCCGCAGCCGGGACTTCGAGGTGCTCGAAGCCGCGACCGGCGAATCGGCGCTCGTGGTCGCGGCCGACGGCCGCCCCGACGTCGTGATCCTCGACCTCGGCCTTCCCGATCTCGACGGCCTCGACGTGCTGCGCCGCCTCCGCGGCTTCAGCGACGTACCCGTGATCGTGCTCACCGCACGCGACGAGCAATCGGAGAAGGTCCGCTCGCTCGACGCCGGCGCCGACGACTACGTGACGAAGCCGTTCGACACCGAGGAGCTCCTCGCTCGCATCCGCGCCGCGCTGCGACGGGTGCCTCACGCCGTCTCGGCGCCCTCGGTGTTCCGCATCGACGACCTCGAGATCGACCTCGCCCGGCGCCTGGTGACGCGC
>CAZLEC010000309.1:0-5750 GCA_964558245.1 uncultured Burkholderiales bacterium
GCCTTTTGGTTCCCGCTCTCGGCCGCTCGGGCCTTTTGGTTCCCGCTCTCGGCCGGGAATGCACCCGGCCCCAACGAGGTTATCCGGCGACTTGACCGGACGGTCAATGACAGATCGCTCAGAGACCCGCGTAACACGACTGTCGATCACCGTTTCCACGTATGTGACCTCGTGGGCATCTCCCCGCCACATCGGCGGACGACACTGCAAATGCCACTCAGGATTCTCGGCTCAAGGATTTTCGGCTCGGCGCCGATGGAGGTCCGGATGCAAACCAGATTCGCCCGCTCCTGGAGTGCCTTGCGGTACGACCTCAGCTCGCAACGAGCGGTCGACAACGCCTCCAAAATGCAAAAAGAGCACGATCGGCTGCTCGCCGAGATCGACGCGTTGGCGGTGCGCCTCGACGCCGCCTTGCCGGCCGAGGCCACCGGTCAGCAGGCCGCCGGATCCGGCGAGCCGGCGCAGCGCGTGGCCTGAGCCGCACCCTTCGTCACACTTCCAAACTCGTGCGCCGTCGGCGTACGCTCGCCTCCTCGCAACCGGGGAGCGCGATTGCTGTATTGGGTGGTCAAGGGAGTCCTCACCCCGATCCTGCGGGTGTGCTTCCGCGTGAAGGTCGAGGGGCGCGAGAACGTGCCGGCTCGCGGGCCGGTGATCCTCGCCTCGAACCACCGGTCGTTCCTCGACTCGATCTTCCTGCCGCTGGTGCTGCGCCGCCGGGTGACGTTCGTGGCCAAAGCCGAGTACTTCGACGACCCGAAGACCGCGTGGTTCTTCCGCGGCGTCGGCCAGATCCCGATTCGCCGCGAGGGCGGGAGCGCGAGCGAGCGCGCGCTCGCGTCGGCCACCGACGTGCTGCGCGGGGGTGGTGTGTTCGCCATCTACCCCGAGGGCACGCGCACCCGTGACGGCTTCCTGCACCGCGGCCACACGGGCGTCGCCCGGCTGTCGCTGCGCACGGCGACACCGATCGTGCCCGTCGGGCTGATCGGAACCGACGACGTGCAGCCGGTCGACCGGCGCATGCCGCGGCTGTTCCGGCAGGTGACAGTTCGTTTCGGCGAGCCGCTCGACCCCGGTCGCTACGGCGACTACGAGTCGGAGCGCCTCGCCCTGCGCGAGCTCACCGACGAGGTGATGTTCGAGATCGGCGAGCTGTCGGGCTACGAGTACGTCGACACCTACGCGACGCGCAAGGCCGAGGACATCCCGACCGACGTCGCGCGCGTCGCCTCCTTCGACGACATCCGCACGCCGGAGTCGGCGGCTTCCTAACCAGGCGCAGATCCGGAGGCCCGGATCGTCGGCCGAAGCCTCACGGCCGATCGAGGGCCGGAGGTCGCAGCCGCAATCGAATCAGCCCGCTTCGTGCGCCCAGGCCCGGGAGCGTTCGAGGGCGCGGTGCCACACGGAGATCCGCGCCTCGCGGTCGGCGGGCTCCATACCGGGGTCGAACGACGCGTCGGCCTGCCAGGTGGCGTTCACCGTCGCGGGGGAGTCCCACACGTCTTCGGCGATCCCGGCCAGGAAGGCCGCGCCCAGTGCCGTCGTCTCCTGCACCGCCGCGCGCCGCACGGGCACACCGAGCAGGTCGGCCTGGAACTGGCACAGGAGGTTCATCACCGACGCACCACCGTCGACGCGCATCTCGGCGGGAGGCGTGCCGCTGGCCCGGCTGATCGCGTCGACGACGTCGGCGGTCTGGAATGCCATCGACTCCACGACTGCGCGCGCCAGATGCCCGCGATTCGTGCCGCGCGTGATCCCGACGATCGTGCCGCGCGCGTACGCGTCCCACCACGGCGATCCGAGACCCGTGAAGGCAGGCACGAGGGAGACCCCGCCGTTGTCGGCGACCGACTCGGCGAGCGGTCCGATCTCCGCGGCTTCGGCGATCACGCCGAGGCCGTCGCGGAGCCACTGGATCGCGGCGCCGGTCACGAAGATCGCGCCTTCCATCGCGTAGGTGACGTCGGCGCCGAGTGACCACGCGACGGTCGTGAGCAGGCCGTCGACCGGGTCGGGCAGGTCGGGACCGACGTTGGTGAGCACGAACGACCCGGTCCCGTACGTGTTCTTGGTCATGCCGGGCTCGACGCACGCCTGCCCGAACAACGCCGCCTGCTGATCGCCGGCGATGCCGCTCACCGGCACGGCGAGACCGCCGGCCGCGTCGGCGCGGGTCACGCCGAATCGCCCGCTCGAAGGACGCACCGCCGGCAGGCACGACATCGGGATCTCGAACAGCGCCGCCAGGTCGCTCGACCACGCGCGGTTGCCGATGTCGTAGAGCATCGTGCGGCTCGCGTTCGACGGGTCGGTCGCGTGCACACCGCCGCCGACGCCGCCGGTGAGATTCCACAGGATCCACGTGTCGACGGTGCCGAACGCCAGGTTGGCGTCGGCCCGGACCCCGCCTTCGCGCAGCAACCACGAGAGCTTCGTCGCCGAGAAGTACGGGTCGAGGACCAAGCCGGTCGCGCGGCGGATCATGGGTTCGTGACCGGCGGCGCGCAGCTCGTCGCAGCGCGGGGCGGTGCGACGGTCCTGCCACACGATCGCGCGATGGAGCGGCCGGCCCGTCCGGCGGTCCCACACCACGACGGTCTCGCGCTGGTTGGTGATCCCGATCGCCGCGACGCGCTCGCCCGCGGCGGCGAGCTCGGCTGCGACCTCGCCGAGCGTCTCGACCGTCACCCGGAGAATGTCGTCGGGGTCGTGCTCGACCCAACCCGGCTGCGGGAAGTGCTGCGGGAACTCGCGGTACGCGCGGACGCGGGGCCGAGCTCGCGCGTCGACCGCGAAGGCGCGGACACCCGTGGTGCCGGCGTCGATCGCGATGACGCAGGTCATGACGCGGGTTCGCTTCCCGGCAGTTCCCGGCGGCGAGGATCCGGCCGCGTTCGCTCGAGCAGCTCGCGTGCGAAGTCGATGCCGTCGGAGGTGTTGCGCATCTCGAAGAGGAGCGGATGGCTGAAGTCGCCGAGGACGCGAAGCGCTCGGATCGGCTCGGGGCCTCGTTCCACGACCACGAGCCGGTTCAGCGGCTCGCGAAACACTCGCCGGAGCGGGCGACGCGTGAAGAAGCCGGTCGAGCACAGCACGAGGTGTTCGGGAGTGAGCACTGCGAAGTCGAGGAAGCGGGCGGCGAAGATGTGCGCGCCGCTGTCGCGCGAGACCCAGCACCTGGTGATCGCCGTGATCGGACCGGGGTACGCCGAGGTGCGCCCCATCAACTTGCGCAGCCGTCTCAGGTGCCGGTTCTCGGGTCCGAGGTCGGCGCCTTCGACGATCGTGGAATCGATCGACCCGGGTGCCGGTACGGTTTCGGAATCCGGATCAGTGGCGGGCTCGGCGCCGGCCTCGTCTTCCATCGAAGGTCCTCGGGTGGTCACGACACCTCAGCATCCGACCATTTGGCGGGCGCGCGGCGGAGGATAGGGGAGTCGAGATGCTTCACGCAGCGATAGGGAGGCATTTCTGATGCGTATCGGCATGCTCACCGGTGGTGGCGACTGCCCGGGCCTCAACGCGGTCATCCGCGCCGTGGTTCGCAAGGGCGCCGCCGAGTTCGAGCACGACATCGTCGGCTATCGGCACGGTTGGCGCGGCCTGGTCGAAGGCGAGTCGGTGCCGCTCACCCTCGACTCCGTCCGCGGCTTGCTCCCGCGTGGAGGCACCATTCTCGGGACGTCGCGCACGAATCCGTACAAGACCGACGACGGGCCCGCGCGCGTCATGGCCACCTTGGACCGCGACGGCGTCGACGCGATCATCGCGATTGGCGGGGAGGACACCCTCGGAGTCGCGCACAAGTTGGCGGGTGAGGGCATGCAGGTGGTCGGCGTGCCGAAGACGATCGACAACGACCTCTCCGCGACCGACTTCACGTTCGGCTTCCACACCGCCGTGCAGATCGCGACTGACGCGATCGACCGGCTGCACACGACCGCCGAGAGCCACGACCGGGTGATGGTCGTCGAGGTCATGGGTCGCCACGCCGGTTGGATCGCGACCTACTCCGGCCTCGCCGGCGGCGCCGACATGATCCTGGTACCGGAGAAGCCCTTCGACATCGAGGAGATCTGCCGGAAGATCACGCATCGTCACGAGCGCGGCGCGAACTTCTCGATCCTCGTCGTGGCAGAGGGAGCCACGCCCGTCGAGGGCACGATGGAGCTCCAGACCGGCGCGGTCGACGACTTCGGGCACGTGAGGCTGGGCGGCATCGGCAGCCGGCTGCAGCACGAGATCGAGCAGCGAACGGGATACGAGGCGCGCATGACGCAGCTCGGTCACCTGCTCCGGGGCGGCAGCCCGACGGCCTACGACCGCGTGATCGCGACCCGCTTCGGTGTGGAGGCGATCGACGCCGTCCACGAGCGTGACTTCGACGTGATGGTCGCGCTGCGCGGCACCGACGTGATCCGGGTGCCGCTCGAGGCGGGCGTCGCCGAGCTCAAGACCGTCGACCAACGACTCTTCGACACCGCAGCAGTCTTCTTCGGGTAGGTCGTGCGTGCTCGGGGGCATGGATAACCTCCGCTGACTATGGGAGCGGCGCTCGACGACCTGATCGACCTCTTGGAGCTCGAGCAACTCGAGGTGAACCTGTTCCGGGGACTGAGCCCCGACGAGGACCGCCAGCGGGTGTTCGGCGGGCAGGTCGCCGGCCAGGCGCTGATCGCGGCCGGGCGCACCGTCGACCAGGGTCAGGTGCACTCGCTGCACGCGTATTTTCTCCGGCCGGGCGACCCGCGGATCCCGATCATCTTCGACGTCGACCGGATCCGCGACGGGCGCAGCTTCACCACCCGGCGGGTCGTCGCGATCCAGCACGGCCGCGCGATCTTCAATCTCTCCGCGTCGTTCCACGTGGCCGAGCCCGGCCCGGAGCACCAGTACGCGATGCCGGACGCGCCGGATCCGGAGACCTTGCCGACGTTCCGGGAGCGACTGGAGCCCTACGTCGACCGCTTCCCCCCGGCGTTCGTCGACTGGATCCGTCGGGAGCGGCCGATAGACACGCGGTCGGCCGAGCTGCCGCGCTGGCTCAACCCGGTGCCGACCGAACGGGAACCCGAGCAGCTCGTGTGGTTCCGCGCCAACGGCACGCTGCCCGACGACGCCCTGTTGCACGCGTGCATCGTCGCCTACGCCTCCGACCTCACGTTGCTCGACACCGCGGTGATGGCACACGCGCGTTCGTGGGACGACGATCGCTTCATGATCGCCAGCCTCGACCACGCGATGTGGTTCCACCGCCCGTTGAAAGCCGACGATTGGTTGCTCTACCACCAGAAGAGCCCGTCGGCGCAGGGCGCGCGCGGCCTCGCCGAAGGGTTCATCTTCCGTCACGACGGCGCGCTCGCAGTCACCGTGATGCAAGAGGGCCTCATCCGCCCGGTCAAGCCCGAGTAACCGTCGCGATGCCGGTAGAATTGCGGTCCGACACGTTCACGACGCCGACACCCGAGATGCGGCGCGCGATGGCCGACGCCGAAGTCGGCGACGACGAGTACGGCGAGGATCCCACCGTCAACCGGCTGCAGTCGCTCGCGGCCGGTGCGCTCGGCACCGAGGCGGCGCTGTACACGCCTTCGGGCACGATGGCCAACCAACTTTCGATCCGGGTGCTGTCGCGCCCGGGTACCGAAGTGCTGTGCCCGGCCCGCTCGCACGTGTACCAGTACGAGTTGGCCGCCTCGCCGCAGAACAGCGGCGTGCAGCTGCACCCGTTGTGGGAC
>CAZLEC010000310.1:0-5737 GCA_964558245.1 uncultured Burkholderiales bacterium
TAGCCGACGCGGACGGCGCCGGCCACGGCTTCGTCGACGGTGTCGGCGACCGCACCGTCGGAGACGGGAATGCCGTAACGGGCGAACAGCTGCTTGCCCTGGTACTCGAATAGATCCACGCTTCATCCCCCTCCGGAACGGCTGCAGGTGAGAAAGCTACGGGGCGGGTTCGGACGCGCGCCGATCGAGGGCCGCTTCCAGCCACTGGGTGATCGACCCCAGCGGCGAGCCGGGGGTGAACACCTCGGCGACGCCGTGGGCCTTGAGATCGTCGATGTCGGGGCCGGAGATGATGCCGCCGGCGAACACCAAGGGGTCCAGGCCGCGGTCGCGGAGCTCGTCGACCACCTTCGGGATGAGCGTCATGTGGGCGCCCGACAGCAGGCTCAGCCCGACGGCGTCGGCGTCTTCTTGGAGCGCGGCCTCGGCGACCTGCCCCGGGGTTTGGAACAAGCCGGTGTAGACGACCTCGAACCCGGCGTCGCGAAGCGCCCGGGCGATCACCTTGGCGCCGCGGTCGTGTCCATCCAAGCCGGGCTTGGCAATCACGACGCGGTAGCGTCGCAGCATCCCGCTCCTCCCGTCGTAACCGGTCGCGGCCGCAGTGCCTGCTCGCCGACTCGTCGACTGACGGGCGCATCACGATAGCGAGGGGCTGGTCGAACCGGCCAAAGGACCCGACGTGCCCTCCGAACGCCGCAAGGGTGACATCAAGGTGCTCGTGGGCGCGACGATCGCCGTGCTCCTGCTGGGCGGCTTCATCGCCGGTGCGGCGATCGTCACGACGCGGGGCGGCGGCGGCGTCGAATGCGGCCAGCTCCCCGTCGGTCTCGCCTCCGACATCCGCAACAATCTCGACAGCGGTGGCCCCTACTTCGTCACCGGTGGCGCGCGTTGCGGGTTCTGGCTGGCGCTCGAGAACGGCGACATCGTGGCCTACAAGGCGATCCAACCGTCGGGCTGCACACTCAAGCTGAGGCTCGACCACTGGAGTTGCGGCAGCGCGACGGTCCCGGTGTCGAGCATCGCGCGATACCCGGTAAGCATTCAGACCCTTCACAGCGAAGACGCGCTGATCGTCAACCTCGGCACGCCCGCGCCGAGCTCGACCACCGCCCCGGGTTCTTAACCGGCTACCCGCGTCAAGGGCGCCCACACGAGCAGGAGGCGCTTCTCGCCGACGTCACGGAAGCGCACGATCGCCTCGGCCTTGTCGCCGCTGCCCTCGATGTCGAGGATGACACCCTCACCGAATCGTTCGTGCGAGACGTCGTCGCCGACGTGGAGCCCGATCTGGTCGGCGCCACGCGCGCCGGACGGTGACACGGGCGCCGGGTGCTCGGCGGCCGGCGCGGTGTCACGCCGCATCGCGGCCGCCACAACGGAGTCGCGGTGCCGACCGAGCCCGTGGCCGCGGCGTTCGTTGTCGCCGATCACCATCATGAGCTCGGCCGGGATCTCGTCGAGGAAGCGGCTCGGAGGCCGGTAGTCGGTCGAGCCGAACATCATCCGGCTCCACGCGTGGCACAGATACAGGCGCTGCTCGGCGCGCGTGATGCCGACGTAACACAGGCGGCGTTCCTCTTCGAGCTCGTCGGGGTCGCCGAGGCTGCGGATGTGCGGGAACACGCCGTCCTCGAGTCCGATCAGGAACACCACCGGGTACTCGAGGCCCTTCGCCGAGTGGAGCGTCATCAAGGTGACGGAGCTCTGGTCGGGATCGTTCTCGTCGAGGTCGGTCACGAGCGAGATCGCCTCCAGGAACGCCTGCACGCGGTCCAGCCCGTCGGGGTGTGACGACGCCGCGCCGGCGTTGTCGCCCACACCGACGCCGCCGATCGCGACGAGGCCGCTGAAGTCGCCCCGCTCGACCTGCTCGTCGAAGTCACGCGTCGAGCCGACGAGCTCCTGCAGGTTCTCGATGCGGCCCGACGCCTCGATCGACCGTTCCGACTCGAGCTCGGCCAGGTAGCCGCTCCGCGTCAGCACTGCCTCCAGCGCCGCCGCGACGCCGCCCTTCGCCGTTTCGCGCGCCTCCTCCATTAGCTCGAGCAGGTCGCGAAGCCCTCCGAGCGCTTTGCCCGTGACACCGGCGACGGCGGCGCTCTCGATCGCGGCGGGGAACGAGATGCCCGCGCCCTTCGCGTACGAGTCGACCTTCGCGACCGACGTGTCGCCGACGCCCCGGCGCGGCGTGTTCACGATGCGCTTCCACGACACTTCGTCGTCGGGGTTCACCAGCGCGCGCAGATACGCGAGCGCGTCCTTGATCTCGCGCCGGTCGTAGAACTTCACGCCGCCGAACACGCGGTACGGCACACCCGACCGAACGAGCGACTCCTCGAGCACGCGGCTCTGGGCGTTGGTGCGGTAGAAGACCGCGACGTCGCCGTAGCGATGGTCGGCGCCGTCGATCAACCGGTGGATCTCGCGCACGACGAACGCGGCTTCGTCGTGCTCGTCGTCGCCCTGGTAGCGGACGATCGGCTCGCCTTCGCCCTTGTCGGTCCAGAGATTCTTCGGCCGGTGCGACGCGTTGTTCTCGATCACCGAGTTGGCGGCGTCGAGGATGCGCTGTGTCGACCGGTAGTTCTGATCGAGCACGACCGTGACCGCCTCGGGGAACTGCTCCTCGAACTTCAACAAGTTGCGAAAGTCCGCGCCACGGAACTTGTAGATCGAGTTGTGGGTGACGATCCCGTTGGCCACGAAGTTGTGCGTGCGATCGATGTCGAGGTCGTAGACGGGTTCGTCGATCTTCACCCATTCGACATCCGCAACTAGGTCGAACTCACCCTGTTCGTCGACCATGACCATGCCCGGGCGGACTGACGACGCCGGCATGAACGGCAACGAGTTCGCGGTCAGGCCGTCGTCATTCGCGGCGAGACGCGCGCTGTACTGCGCGCTCACGTCGAACGCGCCGCCGATGCGTTCGACGGCGCGCGCCACCGCCGTCATGTCAGAGTGCGAGCTCTCGTATCGCAACCGGTCGGACACAAGTGAGATTCGGTGGAGCGGTTGGGAACCCCGCCGATCATCGCAAAGAACAACCGAGAGCCGACGCTGCTGTCGTCGGGCGCGCTCATGACCTGGCTCGAGCTCGAAGTCGCCGTAACCGGCGAAGTGCATGTGCTCGGGGGTGCTGACGAGCTTCCGGCCGCTCGCCAGCGAGATGGAGACACCCGCGAACGCGCGTGACTTGTGAACGCGTACGACGGGAGCCGGACGAAAGTCGCCGCTCCCGTAGTTGGAGAGCACGCGGTCGCCGACGACCACATCCTCGATCGGCTTCGTGGTGCGATCGGCCATCGTCACGTACGTCCCGGCCACGAGACACTGATCCAGGTCGCCGACGACCATGACGCTGCGGTGCTCGCTGCTGAGGAGGCGCACGAGCTCCCACTGCGCGGCGTTGGTGTCCTGGAACTCGTCGACGAGCACGTGCCGGAAGCGGTTGCGGTACCGCTCGAGCGATTCCGGGTGCTCGCGGAAGAGGCGCACCGCGAGCACGAGGAGATCGTCGAAGTCGAGGGCCGAGGCCTCCTGCAGGCGGCGCTGGTACTCGGTGTAGATCTCCGACAGGCGCCGTTCGGCCGGGCCGACCGCCATCTGCGCGTAGTCGGCCGGGAGCACCAGCTCGTTCTTGAGCGCGCTGATCTGCGCGTGGATCTGGCGGGCCGGGAACCGCTTCGGGTCGAGGTTCTGATCTCGGCGGACCCAGTCGGTGAGGCGCTGGGCGTCGGCCTGGTCGTAGATCGTGAAGCTCGACCGGTAGCCGAGCAGCGACGCCTCCCGGCGCAGGATCCGGGAGCATGCAGAGTGGAACGTCGAGACCCACATCCGCTTCGCGACGGGACCGACCAGCTCGGCCACGCGGTCGCGCATCTCGCCCGCGGCCTTGTTCGTGAAGGTGATCGCGAGGATCTCGAACGGCGACACGCCGAGCTCACCGATGAGGTAGGCGAGCCGGTGCGTGAGGACGCGGGTCTTGCCCGAGCCGGCTCCCGCGACGACGAGGACAGGCCCCGGCGGCATCGTGACGGCCTCGTACTGCGCCGGGTTGAGCCCGGAGAGGTCGAGCTCCCGCCGGGGGCGCCGCGGCTCGTGCTCGCCCAGATCTTCCATGAGCGGCACATCAGCCATGACCGGCATGGTACCGGTGCGAATTACACGCGTGTCAGGGCTCGTAGGCTCCGGAGATGGCACTCACACTGGACGAAGCCCGCAAGAAGCTCGACGACGAGTACGGCCAGGTCCGCCGGCACCTGCAGAAGATCCACGACGCGCTCGACAAGGTCGAGAAAGCCGGCCCGGAGGATGACCTCCACGGGCTCCTGAACGAGCTCGAGAAGACGGTCAAAGAGGTACGCGACGGGGGCATCATCGGCTCGGGCGCCAACGGTCACCGGCGCGCGCTGAAGGACTACCTCGAGATCAAGAACGCCAAGAAGTAGCCCTCACCTGGGCCTGGACCTCGAGGCGTCCGTGGACCACACACCGTGTGGTTCACAGACGCATCAGCCGGCGGCCTTCTCGGCGTCGGGGGTCCATTTGCCGTCGCGGGCGAGGCCGTTCATGCATGCGCGGTGCAGGAATGCCGCCTGGCCGGCCGCGGCGTTCGCGTCGTCGCCCTTCCAGGCGGTCAGCGCCGCGTGCTGCAGCGCGCGGCCGTAGGAGAACGACAGCTGCCAGGGGTGCGGACCGATCTTGTTGATCGCATCGAGGTTGGCCGTGGCTTCCTCGTCGGCTTGACCGCCCGAGAGGAACACGATCCCCGGCACCGCCGCGGGAACAACCTCGCGGAAGCACGCGATGGTCGCCTGCGCGACCTCGGCCGGGCTCGCCGGGCCACCCGCGCACTTCTTGCCCGGGATGACCATGTTCGGCTTCAGCAACATCCCGTCGAGCTCGACCCGCTGCGCGATCAAGGTGTTGAACACCGTGTGCAACGTCGCGGTCGTGACGGTCGAGCAGCGCTCGATCGAGTGGTCGCCGTCCATCAACACTTCGGGTTCGACGATGGGCACGATGCCCTCGTCCTGGCAGAGCGCGGCGTAGCGCGCCAGCGCCTGCGCGTTCACGTCGATGCAGTACTGCGACGGGATGCCCTCGCCGATGTCGATCACCGCGCGCCACTTCGCGAACCGCGCACCCAGCTCGCGGTACTCGGCCAGGCGGGCCCGCAGGCCGTCGAGCCCGTCGGTCACGAGCTCGTGCGGCGACTTCGCCAACGGCGTGGTGCCCTTGTCGACCTTGATGCCCGGGATGATCCCGGCCTCCTCGAGCACACGCACGAGCGGGCGGCCGTCGGAGGCCTGCTGGCGGATGGTCTCGTCGAAGAGGATCACGCCGCTCACCGCGTCGGACGCGCCCGCAGTCGTGAAGAGCATCTCGCGGTACGCGCGGCGGCGGTCCTCGGTCGAGTCGCAACCGATCGTGTCGAAACGCTTCTTGATCGTGCCGCTGCTCTCGTCGGCGGCGAGAATTCCCTTGCCGGGCCGGACGATCTCGCGGGCGGTCTCGTTGAGCGATGTCATGTCGCTATCCCTTCGTCGCTCGCCTGACGGCGAACGGTACTCGGACTATTCCCACTCGATGGTGCCCGGCGGCTTCGACGTGATGTCGTACGCGACCCGGTTCACACCCGGAACCTCGTTGATGATCCGTGACGAGATGCGTTCGAGCACGTCGTACGGGATGCGCGCCCAGTCGGCGGTCATCGCGTCGTCGGAGG
>CAZLEC010000311.1:0-5733 GCA_964558245.1 uncultured Burkholderiales bacterium
GCGTCATGCGCGGGCTCGTAGAGGCGTCACCGTGGTTCGGTGATCTCTTGCCGGAGCTGTTCTCGGGAATCGACCGTGACACCCTGAGCTTCCCCGTGAGCTATCCCACGTCGTGCTCTCCGCAAGCGTGGGCGGCCGCGTCGCCGTTGCTGTTCCTTCGCACGCTGTTGCGGTTCGAGCCCGACATCCGCAACTCCAAGCTGCACCTCGCGCCCGCCGTGCCCGAATGGATCGGCACGCTGCGCCTCGACAACATCCCGCTGATGGGCGGTCAGCTCGCGGTCGAGGTCGTCGGCGAGGTCGTGCACGCGCTCCAGGTGCCCGAAGGTCTGACGATCGTGTCGGACCCCCGCTCACCGACGAGCTAGGACGGACGGGCGAGGAGCAGCGCGAAGTCGCCCTCGGGGTCGGTCCACCACCGAGCGAGTTGCAGGCCGGCCGCGTCGAGCTCTTCGACGACCTGCTCGCGTGTGAACTTCGTGCTCACCTCGGTGCGCATCTCCTCGCCGGCCGCGAAACGCACGGTGAGTCCGAGCGCGCGCACCTGCACCGCGTGCGAGTCGACTGCGCGGAGTCGCATCTCGATCTGACCGAGGTCCTTCTCGTAGACCGCGACGTGTGCGAATCGCTCCGCGTCGAAGTCGGCGTCGAGCTCCCGGTTCATGACGGCCAACACGTTCTTGTTGAACGCCGCGGTGACGCCTCGACTGTCGTCGTACGCGGCTTCGAGCCGGTCGATGTCCTTCACCAGGTCGAGACCGAGCAGCAGGTGGTCGTCACGGCCGAGGCCTCTCGCGATCTCGCGCATGAACTCGGCCCGGCGCACGGGCTCGAAGTTGCCGATCGTCCCGCCGAGGAATGCGACGAGCCGCCGGCCGTCGCGGGGAATCGACGAGAGGTGATGCTCGAAGTCGCCCACGACTGCGTGGACGTTCACGCCGGGATAGTCGCGCGCCACGGCCGCGGCCGCGTCGCGCAACGTCTGCTCGCTCACGTCGAACGGCACGAAGCGGTTGATCGTGCCGGCGTCGCGCAGCGCGTCGAGCAGGATGCGCGTCTTCTCCGACGTGCCCGAGCCGAGCTCCACCAGCGTGTCGGCGGCGGCGACGCGCGCGATCTCTCCCGCGCGGGCCTCGAGGATCGCGCGCTCGCGACGCGTCGGGTAGTACTCGGGCAGCCGGGTGATCTCGTCGAACAGCTGCGATCCGCGCGTGTCGTAGAACCACTTGGGCGGGATGTCCTTGGGCGCCGAGCGCAACCCGCGGTCGGCGTCGAGGCGGAGCGCGGCGCGGAGATCGGCGGGCGTGAGGTGCACGTCGACGCGCGGCGTCGAAGCAGTGGATGAAGGCATCTCGAGTTCCCTCCGGTCGTCGTCAGTTGTCGGTGGCGAGCCGGAGGCCTGCGAACATCCAGCGACTCGAAGGTGGAAAGAAGTTGCGGTAGGTGGCTCGGGCGTGACCGGCGGGGGTGATGCACGCACTTCCCCGCAGGACCATTTGCCCGCTCATGAACTTGCCGTTGTACTCACCAACGGCGCCGGGCGCCGGAGCGAAACGCGGGTAGGGCAGGTACGCGCTCGCGGTCCATTGCCAGACATCGCCGAAGGCTTGGCGCAGCCCGGGCCCCGGAGGCGCGGGCGTCGGTTGGAGGCGGGCGCCGTCGGGCGCGGGCGCGGCCAGTCCGCTCGAGGGTGCGCCGTCCGGCGCCCCTTGCGTCGCGACCGCGTGCTCCCACTCGAACTCGGTGGGGAGGCGCGCGCCGGCCCAACGTGCGAACGCGTCGGCTTCGTAGTGACTCACGTGCACGACGGGCTCCTCGGCCGCGATCGGGCGGCGGCCGTTGAGCGTGAAGCTCGACCAGCCTTCGTCGTTGTCGTGGCACCAGTACGCGGGCGCGTTCCAAGCGTGTTCCTGCACCGCGTACCAACCGTCGGACAGCCACAGCTCCGGCTGGGCGTAGCCGCCGTCGTCGATGAACTCGATCCATTCCGCCGCGGTCACGAGCCGGTCGGCGATCTTGAACGGCTCGAGGTACACCTTGTGCCGCGGCGACTCGTTGTCGAACGCGAACGCGTCGCCAACGTGTCCGGTGTGCGCCAGCCCGCCGTCGTGCGAGACGAAGCGAAGCGGCGACGGAGCCGGTGTTGCCGGCGGTCCGGCCTCGAAATACGCGGGCTCGAGCGGATTGCACGACAGCACGTGCTTGATGTCCATCAGGAGCAGCTCCTGGTGCTGCTGCTCGTGATGAATGCCGAGATCGATGAGCGCCGCGACCTCGGGCCACGCGTCGGCGTCGCACCCGCCGATGAGCTTCTCCATGGCGCTGTCGACGTGCGCGCGGTAACGCCCGACCTCTTCGACGTTCGGCCGCGAGACGAGTCCGCGTTGGCTGCGAGGGTGTCGCGGTCCGACGGCCTCGTAGTACGAGTTGAAGAGATACCGGAACTCGGTGTCGAAGGCGTCGTAGCCGGTGAGTGTGGGCTCGAGCAGGAAGGTCTCGAAGAACCAGGTCGTGTGCCCGCGGTGCCATTTGGTAGGGCTCACGTCGGGCATCGACTGAACGACTTGGTCTTCGGGGCGGAGTGGTGCGGCGAGTGATTCCGTGAGGTCGCGCGCGCAGCGATAACGCGTTCGCAGCGTCGCGCGCTCGTCGTCGCCGTCACCCGAGAAGTCGCGCGATGGGCGATCGTGTGAGGTCATGCGCCGAGTGATCCGAAACAGGCCGCGACCCAGGCCGCGTTACGGGCGGGAGCGTTCCACTCCACAACGGAGATCATCGTGTTCCCCCTTCGATCGAGAGGTCCGGTGCCCAATGGTGCCCCGGATGACCGTGCGAAAACAGCGCGCCCCCGCGAGCGAGCCGGGCACCGTTTTCGCTGCGGCCGATTTGGGGCAAATTCCATCCCGGCCAACAACGCGAGACAGGTCAGGGGCATTCCCGCAGGAAGCCCGCCACCAGTGTGTTCCAGGCGTCGGGTTGCTCGAAGTAGGGCGAATGTCCGGCGCCGGCGATGTGCTCGACCCGGGATCCGGGCACGTGAGCAGCGGCTTTCGCGATCGAGTCGGGGGGGAAGATCTCGTCGTCGGTTCCGACGATGAACAGCGAGGGAATTCGCAGTGACGCGAGCTGCTCGTCGGAAAAGGTCACGTCACCCATCGTCCGCAGGATCTGCACCTGGTCGGCGCGCGGCTCGCGACGCAGCCCGCCGATCTGCAGGTACAGGTGCGCGCGCTCGGGATTCCGCAGGCAGAAGTCGTTCGAGAGCGCAGGATGGTTGAAGAGCCCGGCGCGCTCGACGGATGCCGCGGTCTTCCACCAGCCCTCGATCGGTATGCCGCCCAACGTGTCGGCCAACACGAGGCTCCGCACTCGATCGCCGTGCGCGATCGCGAGCCCCATCGCGGCCCATCCGCCCATTGACTGCCCCACGACGTGTGCGCGCTCGACACCGAGATGATCGAGGATCGCGAGCAGATCGCCCGTGGCGGTGCGCGGGTTCGCGAGCCCGTGGTTGTTCGTCGACAACCCGAAGCCGCGCTGGTCCCAGACGACGACGCGGTAGTCGGTCGCGAACACGGGAACCTGCTGGAACCAGATCCCGTGATTGCCGCCGGCGCCGTGACCGAGCACGAGCACCGGCGCGTCGGGCACGCCGTAGGTCTCGAAGTACACGTCGTCGCCGTCGCGCGACAGGAAGTCGCTCGATTGGGTGGTCATGTTGCTCATGCGGCTACGACCTCCGGCCCTCTCTGTTCGCGCGGCTACGAGCTTCGGCCCTCGATCGCCCGTGCGACTGCCTCCTGCCTCCGGCCCTGCGCTCTGCGCCTGGACCGCCCGTGCGGATTCGGAGCGCGACCGGGCCTCCGGATCTGCGCCTGGCTGCGCGCTACCAGCCGCGTGCGATCCACTCGTCGAGATGGGGTGACTCGCTCTCGATCGTCGTGTCGAGCCCGTGGCCGGGCAGCACCAAGGTGGCCGGCGGCAGCGTGAACAGGCGCCGGTCGATCGACTCGATGATCGTGTCGAAGCTCGCGTCCTCGAAGGTCGTGTTGCCCGGGCCGCCCGGGAAGAGCGTGTCGCCGCTGAACACGATGGGGTGGCCTTCGAGCAGGAAGCAGGTGGAGCCCGGCGTGTGCCCGGGAGTGTGAATCGTGCGCAGCCGGAGATCGCCGACCTCGATCACCTCGTCGTCGGGGATCACGAAGTCGTAGCTCGGCAGCATCTTCGCGTCCTCGGCGGCGATCCCGACGTCGATCCCCGCGTCGCGCATCTGCGTCACCGCCTGGATGTGATCGAAGTGGCCGTGTGTCGTGAGCACGCGTCGCACGCCGGTGCGACGCGAGACCTCGAGCAGGAGCTCGTGCTCGTTGGCGGCGTCGATGATCACCGCGTCGCCGTTGCGCTTGCTCCGCAGCACGAACACGTTGTTCTCGAACGGCCCCACCACGATCTTCTCGATGCGCACGTCGGAGGTCTCGTAGTGCGGGAGCAGCGTCATCACCATGGTCGCGAGGCTATCCCTGCGTGTCGTCGGCGGGGAGTGCGGCCACGATCGCTTCGGAGTAGCCGAACTCCTCTACCAGCACACGGTCGCGATCGTCGCCGACCGGGCCCGACGTGATGGCGTCGGGCCGGCGCTCGAAACGCCGACCCATCGCGACGGTGATCCGCGCGTTGTCGGCGTTGCGGTTCGCGTACACGGCGGTGTTGAACGGGCTCATGTCGCGCGACGCCTCGTAACGCGCCAGGTAGTGCTCCGAGGTGACGTCGTCGTCGAGGAGGAGGCAGCCGATCTCCTCGCCGTTCGCGGCGCTCGTCCACCAGACGCGCCACAGCTCGCCGACGGGCTCGGCCCACACCGGGCCGACGGCATCGTCGTGACAGGTCGCGTCGTGGGGCACGAGCGGCAGGGGTACTTCGGTGAGCATCGACGAGTCGACCCAGTGGTCGACGCCGTCGGCGCGGACGATCGTGGTTCCGTGCGTGTGGATCGGCCCGGAGAGGTTGTCGAACATCGCGGCCGACCCGCGGCGGGCGTCGAAACCGAGCGTGACGAGGAGCGCGTGCAGCCCGGCCGAGCTCGGCCAGCAGGTTCCGCCGGTGCCGTGCGCCAGCCACGACTCGAAGAACGGCACCGGCTCGCCATTCGGGAAAGGAGCGCTCGACCCGCTCACGAGGTGGATGCGCTTCACGAGGTTGTCGAAGGGGACCCGGCGGCACCAGGCCCGGTAGACGTCTTCGAGGCCTGCCCGGTCGGGCGCCGGGCGCTCCGAGAAGCCCAGCTTGGTCAGGACCGCCTCCGTGAGGTGCGGCGACAGCATGTCCCGATCATCCCACCTAGAAACCTGACCGGTCGGTCAAGTAGCGTCCGGACCGGCATGGACTTCCGCGACACCACCGAAGAGGCGGCCTTCCGCGCCGAGGTGCGAGCCTGGCTCGCGGAGCACCTCACGGGCGAGTTCGCGGCCCTGGGCTCGGGCGGCGGTCCCGCCGACGAGACGGGCTGGGACGTCCGCCTCGAGTGGGAGCGGGTGCTCGGCGCCGATCGCTGGGTGGGCATGTCGTGGCCCGAGGAGTACGGCGGGCGCGCACTCCCGTTCGCGCGCCAGGTCATCTTCAACGAGGAGTACGCCCGGGCGAACGCTCCCGCGCGTGTCTCGTTCTTCGGTGAGGGTCTCTTCGCGCCGACGCTGATCCAGTTCGGCACCGACGAGCAGAAGCGGAAGTTCCTTC
>CAZLEC010000312.1:0-5725 GCA_964558245.1 uncultured Burkholderiales bacterium
CGTGCACCACCTTGAAGCCCATCGGGTGGTCCTGGTGGCCGATGATCCACATGAACGTGATCCACACCCAAAGCGTCCACGCGCCCAGTGCGATCAGCGTCCACGCGGCCCGGCGGCTCATGGGCCGCACCGTATCGGGTGGCGTCGAATCGTTCAGCGCGAGGCGCGTTCGATCGCGGCGAGGCACCGATCGATCGCCGCGGCCGAGGCGTTGGCCATCGGCATCCGCACATCGGGGGTCGCGATACGGCCCTGCGCGTGCAGCACACCCTTGAACACCGCCGGGTTCGGCTCGGCGAACGCCGTGTCGACCACCGGGAGGAGCGCCTCGGCGTGGTGGCGGCCGTCTTCGAGCTTGCCCGCGAGCCCGCACTCGACCATCGCCACGAAACGCGCGGTGCACACGTGCGCCGACGCGGTGATACCGCCGGCGGCGCCCATGCAGAGGAGTGGGAACGCGAGATAGTCGTCGCCGCTGAGGACACTGAAGCCGGCCGGCGCGTTCGCGAGCACCTCGAGCGTGTCGAGGTCGAGCGTCGCGACGGCCTGCTTGACGCCGACGACGTTGGGGATGTCGGCCAGCGCGAGGAGTGCCGCCGCGCCGAGCCCGCGGCCGGTGCGCGCGGGAACGTTGTACGCCACGATCGGGACCGGGCTCGCCTCCGCGACGACGCGGTAGTGCTCGACGATCGCGGACTCCGCCGGGCGGTTGTAGTACGGAGTGACCACGAGCGCGCCGACAACTGCGGGAATGCCTTCGAGGGCACGCGTCGCCGCGATGGTCGAGCGGGTGTTGTTGGTGCCGGTGCCGACGATCAAGGGCGCGCCGCGCGCCGCGCACACGCGAGAGCAGGCCTCGATGACCGCGCGCTTCTCGTCGGCGTCGAGCGCGGGCGACTCACCCGTGGTGCCGAGCGCGACGATGCCCGCGACACCGTCGGCGAGGTACTCACTGCACAGACGCTCGACGGCATCGACGTCGACTGCGCCGGATGCGTCGAACGGAGTGATGAGCGGGATCCAGACGCCGTGCACATGCAGGTCGCTCGCCATGGCCGAGATCGTAGCCCCCGCCTCATCCGGCGGCCGAGCGGGATTCTTCGGCAGGTACGCTCGGAGCCTTGCCGCTCGCGCTCCAGATCGTGCTCACGGTCGCGGTCGGCGTCCTCGGTGGCGTGTTGTCGGGCATGTTCGGGATCGGCGGTGCCGTCATCACGACCCCCGCGATCCGGGTGCTCGGCGCCACCACCTTCCAGGCCATCGGATCGACGCTGCCGTCGATCCTGCCGTCGTCGATCTCCGGATCCCTGCGCTACAACCGGGAGCGGTTCATCCGGCCCCGGATCGTGCTGATCACCTCGGCGTTCGGAGCGCCGGCCTCGGTGATCGGGTCACGGCTCTCGCACTCCGTTCCGGGCAACGGCCACTGGCTGATGATCGCGACCGCGGTGCTCGTGGGATTCACCGCGTACCGCACCGCGTTCCCCGTCGTGCGGGCCGACGGCACGACCGGCGGGCTCGACGCGCTCCGCGACGAGTGGTGGATGCTGGCGCTCATCGGCGTCGCCGCGGGCGCACTCTCCGGACTCCTCGGCATCGGCGGCGGGATCCTGATGGTCCCGGCGTTCTCCACGTGGGTCGGCCTGCCGCTCAAGGACACGATCGCGACGTCGCTCGCATGCGTCGGCGTGTTCGCGATCCCGGGCACGATCACGCACGCGTTCCAAGGTGACATCGACTGGACGTTCGCGATCGCGCTCGCGGCCGGCGTGATCCCCGGTGCGCACATCGGTGCGCGCTTCACGATCGCCGCCGACGAGAAGCTGCTGCGCTACTCCGTCGGCTCCGCGCTCGGCATCATCGCGTTGATCTATGCCGCCGGGGAGGTCCTCGCGCTCAGGTGAGCTCGAACGCGCGTTGGAACACCGCGTCGAGCATGTCGGGCGTGAGCCGGCCCGTGAACGTGTTCTGCTGGCTCGGATGGAACGAGCCGAGCACCGTCACCCGCGCTCCGGGCACTTCGACCAGATGACCGAAGCGCGGTCGACGGGCCGGGAGCCCGGCGCCGAGCACGGGTGACGCCCGGAGCGCCGACCACGTCGCCTCGTAGCCGAACGCACCCAGCGCGACGATCACGCGCACGCGGTCGAGCAGCTCGAGCTCGCGTCGCAGGAACGGTGCACACTCGTCGCGTTCGGCGGGTGTGGGCTTGTTGGCCGGGGGGGCGCAGCGAACGGCGGCCGCGACGTACGCGTCGCGGAGCGCGAGCCCGTCGTCGACGGCCGTCGACTCCGGCTGATTCGCGAAGCCGCACCGGAACAGCGACGCGAACAGGAAGTCACCCGACCGGTCTCCCGTGAACACGCGGCCCGTGCGGTTGCCACCGTGCGCGGCGGGCGCGAGACCGACGATCAACATCCGGGCGCGCGGATCCCCGAAACCCGGCACCGGCCGGGCCCAGTAGGTCTCGTCGCGAAACGCGGCGCGCTTCTCGAGCGCGACCTCCTCGCGCCACGCGACGAGTCGCGGGCACGCACGACACCGCGTGATCTCGTGCGAGAGCGCGGTGAGATCACGAGCACGGACCTGGATCACGAGTGCGATCCTACGGCGACCGGCCGATACCCTCCCGGCCCGATGCGCGTGCTCCTGCTCGTCAATTCGACGGCGTCGTCGGTGACACCACGCAAGCGCGCCGCCATTCGCCGGATCCTCGCGTCGCGACACGACGTCGAGGTGGCCGAGACCTCGCGACGCGGGCACGCGACGCTGCTCGCGCACGCGGCCGCCGCCGACGACTTCGACCTCGTCGCGGTGTTGGCCGGTGACGGGACGCTGAACGAAGCCGCGGCCGGGCTCGTCCACACGCGCACCGCGCTCGCGCCGCTGCCCGGCGGTTCCACCAACGTCTACTCGCAGATGCTCGGCTTTCCCCGCCAGAGCAGCGACGCGGCGCGTGCGTTGCTCGACGCGCTCGAGCACGACTCACTGCAGCGGGTCGGCGTCGGCATGGCGGGCACGCGGCCGTTCCTCTTCTGCGCCGGCATCGGCTTCGACGCTTCGGTGATACGCAGGGTCGAGCGCCACTCGCGTTGGGTCAAGCGGGTCGCGTCGCATCCGCTCCACATCGCGGCCGCGCTGCGCACATTCTTCAGCGAAGCAGGCCGGAGCACGCACGCACAGCTCGACGTCGAGAACGGCCCGCACCTGCCCGACGTGCGCTTCGCGATCATCTCGAAGGCGACGCCCTACACGTATCTCGGTCGGCTCCCGCTCAACATCGCCCGCAACGCCGGCCTCGACACCCGGCTCTCCCTCACGGCGTTCACGCGTCTGCGCGCGAGCACGTTGATCGGTGGGGCGGCATCGTCGACCCGGTCGGGCGACTTCCTGGCACACCGCCGCGACGTGGTCGAGCTCGACGATCTCACGACGATCCGCGTCTCCTCCGAGTTGCCGTTCCCGTATCAGGTCGACGGCGACGACGCGGGCGACACGAACGAGCTGACCTTCACGTTCGTTCCGGACGCGATCACGATCGCGCGCCCGGGTTAGCGCCCACCCTCGATCGCGCCGATCACGACTGCGGGGACGTTCGAGATGATGACGTCGACTCCCGACTCGGCGAGTGCGCGCGCGTCGTCGGGATCGTCGACGGTCCAGACGCTGACCAGCAGACCCACCGCGTGGGCTCCTTCGATCCCGCCCCGTCCGGCCGCGATCGCGGCTTGCGCATCGGGGTTGAGCCATCGGTGGCCGTGGTCGGCGGCCGTGCGCGCCGCGGCGCCGACTTCCTGCCCGTGCGTCAACCAGCCGGTCGTCATCCGGCTCGCGGCGGTCTGCGGCACGAGGTCACGTGCCAGATCGATCGCGCCGATGTAGAACGACGAGACGATCACGTCGGCGTCGTGCCGGGCGAGCGCAGCCACCGTCGCGCGCATCACGGAACCGTCACGATCGGCGTCGATCTCCCACGGGAGGCACTTCACCTCCGCGTTCAACACCATTCCTCGGCACGCGTCGATCGCTTCGTCGAACGTCGGGACCGACGGCCGCGCCGCGCGCACCTCCGCGAACGATCGCTCCACGAGCGCACCGAGACCCGCGATCTCGGCGTCGTGGTGCACCATCAACACGCCGTCCGCGCTGCGGCGGACGTCGAGCTCGACGCCGTCGGCGCCGAGCGCGCGCGCCTTCGAGAACGCTTCGACGGTGTTCTCGGGCGCGGCCGCCGAAGCGCCACGATGACCGAACACGAGAGGCCGACCGCGCATCGCGGTGAGCCTAGAAGGGAGCGACGAGCCGTCGGACTTCCGGAAACACGTTCCACATGCCGTCGCGTACGGCCTGATCAGACCCCTTGTAATGGCCGACCCTCCGACGTAGCCTGCTGTACGCGACAGGTTCCCGGACAGCCCACCCACCCGGGAACGCTCGTGATCGGGCGCACATGCTTGGGCGCCGCGCCCTCCAGTGCGACCCTCGAAAGGGAGATGAACGTGGCGCTGACTTGGATCCGGACGCACGATTGGGACGCGCAGGAATGGCGTGATCGCGCCGCCTGCCGCGACACCACACCGGAACTCTTCTTCCCCATTGGCACCACCGGCGGTGCCCTCGACCAGATCGACGCGGCCAAGCGCGTGTGCGGACAGTGTCCCGTCACGCACGAGTGCCTCGAGTTCGCCCTCGGGACGAACCAGGAATCCGGCGTGTGGGGCGGTCTCACCGAAGAGGAGCGCCGGCGCCTGCGCAAGGGCGCCGAAGCGACCGCACAAGTCGGCTGACCGCTCGTCGTCGAGGCGCTACAGCTCGACGCGAGGCATCGCGACCGGAACCTTCACGCTCACGGACGCGCCGTTCTCGCTGCGCATCTCGATCGAGCCGCCCAGCTCACCGGTGACGAGCGCCTGCACGATCGTGAGGCCCAGGCCGCGCGAGGTGTCGAGCGAGAATCGTTCGGGCAGGCCCGCGCCGTTGTCGCGCACCTCCATGGTCACGAAGTCGTCGCCGCGCGCGAGCCGGACGTCGACGCGTCCCTCCGAGATGCCGTCGGTGAACGCGTGGTCGACCGCGTTCTGCATGAGCTCGTTGAGCACCACCGCCAGCGGGGTGGCGACCTCGCCGGGAAGGTCGCCGGCGTCACCCTCCACGACGAAGTGAATCGTGAGGTCGGGCGACGACGATGCGTCCTCGACGAGACGCGCCAGGGGGCGCACGATCTCGTTGAACCGCACGACGTCACCGGCGTCGCGCGAGAGCGTCTCGTGGACGATCGCGATCGAGCGGATCCGCCGCTCCGACTCCACGAGTGCCGCCCGCCCCTCGGGTGATTGCAAACGGCGGGCCTGGAGCCGCAGGAGCGACGCGATCGTCTGCAGGTTGTTCTTGACCCGGTGATGGATCTCGCGGATGGTCGCGTCCTTCGACAACAGCATCCGGTCGCGGCGGCGGAGGTCGGAGACGTCGCGCATGAGCAACAGGGCGCCGGTGGCGACGTCGTCCTCGAAGAGCGGCAGCACCCGCAGGAGCATGGAGACGTCGTCGCGCTCGATCTCGTTCGACACCGGCAGGTGACGCCGCATCGCCCCGCGGGCGGAGTCGTCGTCGAAGCCGATGTCCGACAGGTGCGCGTGGTGCGCGTACGTGTGGATGCCGAGCCGGTGCAGCAGGCTCACGGCGTTCGGGCTGGCGAACTTCACGCGGGTCTCGGCGTCGATCAGGA
>CAZLEC010000313.1:0-5696 GCA_964558245.1 uncultured Burkholderiales bacterium
GACGACGACGGTGGCGACGGCGGTGGCTCGGGCGGCAACGGCTCGGGCGATTCGCCCCGCGCCGAGCGCAGCGAACGTCCCGAGCGGTCCGACCGGCCCGAGCGTTCGGAGGCACGCGCTTCCGGCGGGGGCGGTTCGGGTCGAGAGACCGCGTCGTTCGAAGCCTTCTGGGACGGCGAGGCCCGCGAGCAGTTCGGCGACCTCGGCCCGGCCGAGGAGGCCGCGGCCGGCGGCGCCCGCAGCGGCGGTGACCGTGGCGGCGATCGCGGCGGTGCGCGTCGTGGTGGTCGCGGCGGCGGCGCCCGTCGCGGCGGACCCCGTCGCTAGAGATCCGGTTCGTAGTGGGCAACTCGTGAGTGACGACGACGTACGCCGGACGCGACTCGCGTCCGGCTTGCGCGTCGCGACCGAGTCGTTGCCGTCGGCGCGATCGGTGACCATCGGGGCGTGGGTCGGGAGCGGCGCGCGCGACGAGTCGCCCGCGGAGTCGGGCGCGAGTCACTTCCTCGAGCACTTGCTGTTCAAGGGGACCGAGCGGCGATCCGCCCGCGAGATCGCGGAGGCGGTCGAGTCGGTCGGCGGCGAGATGAACGCGTTCACCACGCACGAGCAGACCGTGTTCTACGTGCGGCTCCCCGACACCCGGCTCGAGCTCGGGATCGACATTCTCGCCGACGTGTTGTGGAGCCCTGCGTTCCGTCCCGACGACGTCGATTCCGAACGCCAGGTCATCCTCGAAGAGATCGGGATGCGCGACGACACGCCCGACGATCTCGTGCACGATCTCTTCTCCCGTGCGCACTTCCCCGGCCATCCACTCGGGCGCGAGGTGCTCGGCACCGAGACGACGATCGAGCAGATGCCGCGTGACGGCATCGCCGGTTATCACCACGCGCACTACGAGCCGGCCAACATCGTGCTCGCCGCGGCCGGCAACCTCACACACGAGCGCGTCGTCGACCTGATCGGGGCACGGAGCCCGCAGTCGATGCCGGAGCGCCCCGCGCGCGAGCACGCCGTACCGGCCTCGCCCGAGCGTCTCGCCGTGGTGCACCGCCCGACGGAGCAGGCGCACATCGTGCTCGGGATCCGATCGGTGCCGTCGCTCGATCCGGATCGCCATGCACTCACGGTCGTGAACCAGGCGCTCGGCGGGGGAATGGCGTCGCGGTTGTTCCAAGAGGTGCGCGAGAAGCGCGGGCTCGCGTACTCCGTGTACTCGTACCGCGCCGCGTACGACGACTCCGGCTACCTCGCGATTTACGCAGGCACCGCGCCCGAGCGCGTCCAGGAGACGCTCGAAGTGATCGAGACCGAGCTCGAACGGCTCGTGCGCGACGGGCTTCCGGCCGCAGAGCTCGACGCGGCCAAGGGTCACCTCACGGGCTCGCTGGCCATGTCGCTCGAGACGTCGGCGAGTCGGATGCGCCGCCTCGGCCGGTCGGAGCTCGTCGAGGGCGAGATTCCCACGCTCGACGAGGTGATCGGGCGGATCGAAGCAGTCACGCCCGACGACACGCGTCGGGTGATCGACCGCGTGTTCGCGGACGCGCCGCGGACGCTCGCGGTGGTCGGCCCGCACGACGAGAGCGAGTTCCCCGCCTACTCGGGCAACTGATCTACCCCGCCGGTACGCTCCAGGTCAGGCGCAGAACGGAGGCCCGGGCGTACAACGAGCATCGCACGGGCGATAGAGGGCCGGAGGTCGTAGCCGCATGAGCATGATCCGTGTCGGGGTGTTCGGGGCGGCGGGGCGGATGGGCACCACCGTGTGCCGGGCGGTGCTCGATGCACCCGGGCTCGAGCTCGTCGCCGCCGTCGATCCGCTGCACGCCGGGATCGACCTCAGCCAGCTCGGTGTGCAGGGCGCGCAGATCCAGATCGCTCCGAGCGCCGGCGCGTTCCTCGACGCGGGCGTGGAGGTGGCGATCGACTTCACGGTGATCGATGCCGCACGCGAGAACCTCGCGTGGTGCGCCGAGAACGGTGTGCACGCGATCGTCGGCACCACCGGCTTCGGCGACGCCGAGATCGCCGACTTCGCGGCGCGATTCGAACGCTCCACCGCGAACGCCGTGATCGCACCCAACTTCGCGATCGGCGCGATCCTGATGATGCGCTTCGCCGAGCTCGCGGCTCCCTACTTCGACTCGTGCGAGATCATCGAGCTCCACCACGACCACAAGATCGACGCGCCGTCGGGTACTGCGATGCTCACTGCACAACGCGTCGCGGCCGCGTCGAAGGATTGGGGCGACGATCCGACGCGCACGGTGGTCGCCGAAGGCGCCCGCGGCGGCCTCGTGAACGGGATCCCGGTCCACGCGCTCCGGGTGCGGGGGATGGTCGCCTCGCAAGAGGTGCTGTTCGGCACGACCGGCCAGAGCCTGTCGATCCGCCACGACACCTACGACCGTTCGTGCTTCATGCCCGGCGTCCTCCTCGCGGTGCAGAAGGTGTCGGAGACACCCGGCCTCACCGTCGGCCTCGACGCGCTGCTCGATCTCTGAGGGACCCCTGCGCCGTAGCTGAGACGCGGGTAGCGTCCGCCTCGTCCAGGAGGTGGGACTGTTGACCTTGTTGACGGTCGATGGCGTACGGGTCGAATTCGGGGGCATCGTCGCGCTCGCCGACTTGTCGTTCACGATCGACGAGGGTCAGATCTGTGCCCTCATCGGTCCCAACGGCGCCGGCAAGACAACATTGTTCAACTGCGTCAGCCGCCTCTATCAGCCGCGGGAAGGCAGCATCGAGCTCGACGGCCGCAATCTTCTCGCGCTTCCTGCACACCGGATCGCCCGGGTCGGAATCGCCCGAACCTTCCAGAACCTCGCGTTGTTCCCGGCGCTCACCGTGGCGCAGAACGTGATGGTCGGCGCACATTCGCGCGGCGGCTCCTCGCGAGTCCGTCGAGCCGACGCACTCGCGCTCCTCGATCGGCTCGGTCTCGCCGACTTCGCGTCTCGGCACGCCGCCGGCCTGCCCTACGGGACGTTGAAGCGGGTCGAGATCGCGCGGGCGCTCGCGGCGCGTCCCCGGTTGCTGTTGCTCGACGAGCCCGCGGCCGGCCTCACGCACTCGGAGGTCGACGAGCTCGCCGACCTCGTGCGCTCCATCCGCGACGAATTCGAGCTGAGCGTGCTGCTGGTGGAGCACCACATGGCGATGGTGATGTCCATCTCCGACAAGGTGGTCGTCCTCGACTTCGGCTCCAAGATCGCCGAGGGCCCGCCGGAGCAGATCCGCGAAGATCCCAGAGTCATCGAGGCCTACCTCGGGACGCCGGCCGTATGAGCCTGCTCTCGGTCGAGCAGCTCACTGGTGGCTACGGCGCGGTGCGCGTGCTGCACGGAATCGACTTCACGGTCGAGCAGGGCGAGGTCGTGGTGATTCTCGGCGCGAACGGCGCGGGGAAGACCACGACGCTTCGAGCGATTTCGGGCCTCCTCGACGCCCGCGGGCGGATCGACTTCGACGGGAACGACATCGTCGGATGGCGACCCGAGCGCGTCGCGGCCGCCGGCATCGCGCACGTCCCGCAAGGGCGGGGGACCATCACCGATCTCACGGTCGAAGACAACCTGCGACTCGGCGCGTACACCCGCCGCGACCGTGATGTCGTTGTCGACCTCGACCACTGGTTAGGCGTGTTCCCGCGTCTGGCCGAGCGCCGACACCAGCTCGCGGGGAGCATGAGCGGCGGCGAGCAGCAGATGCTCGCGATTGCCCGCGCGTTGATGGCGCGCCCGAAGTTGGTGCTGCTCGACGAGCCGTCGCTCGGTCTCGCGCCGATCGTCACCCAGGAGCTGTTCCACACGTTGGGCGACCTGAATCGTGAGCAGGGCATCTCGATGCTCGTCGTCGAGCAGAACGCGGGGCTCGCGCTCGAGATCGCGCAACGCGGCTACGTGCTCGAGACCGGATCGCTCGTCGTCTCGGGATCGGCGGCCGAGCTCGCGGGCAACGACGACGTCCGCCGCGCCTACTTGGGGATCTGAGCATGGCCCTGTTCTTCACCCAATTGCTGAGCGGCATCCAGGACGGAGCCGTGTACGCGTCGCTCGCCGTGGCGCTCGTGCTGATCTTCCGCACGACCGGCATCCTCAACTTCGCCCAGGGCGAGATGGCGCTCTATTCGACCTACATCGTCTGGAAGCTGACCACGGGTGGCGTGCCCGTTTGGCTCGCGATCCTGATCTCGATCGTGATCTCGTTCGTCGGCGGTGCGGTGATCGAGCGGGTCGTGATCCGGCCGGTCGAACGCGCCTCGCCGCTCGTCGTCGTGATCGTCACCATCGGCATGTTCCTCGCGATCAACTCGCTCACCCAACTCCAGTTCGGCAGCGGCGAGCACGCCATGCCGAGCTTCTACCCGCAGCACACGTGGCGTCCGGGTGGCGTGCTCGTCTCCTCCGACACGATCGCGCTCGTCGGCGTGCTCG
The DNA here is from genome assembly GCA_964558245.1 of uncultured Burkholderiales bacterium. GTDB lineage: Bacteria > Actinomycetota > Acidimicrobiia > IMCC26256 > PALSA-610 > JBBQER01. The sequence goes on from CAZLEC010000313.1 coordinate 4,443, forward strand.
GTGTTGAGTGCCTGCTCCTTTACTTCTTGCTCCAGCACACCAAGCTCGGGCTCGCGTTCCGCGGGGTCGCGAGCAATCCCGAGTCGAGCCGCCTGCTCGGGGTGCCGGTGGGGCGGATCCTCATGGTGGGCTGGGGCCTGGCGGCGGCGGTCGGCGCGCTGGCCGGTGCGCTCGTGGTGCCGACCACCACCGGGCTCGTGCCGTCGTCGATGCAGCAGATCCTCGTGTTCGCGTTCGCGGCCGCCGCGCTCGGCGGCTTCGACAGCGTGCTCGGCGCGGTGGTTGCGGGCCTCGTCGTCGGTGTCGCCGACGCGTTGACGACCGGATACATCCACGCGTTGCACGGCATCGACCTGCTCGTGCCGTTCGGCCTGATCCTGCTCGTGCTGCTGTTCCGGCCCTCGGGCCTCTTCGGCAGCACGCGGGTGGAGCGCGTGTGATGACGCGGACCCAACAGCAGGCGATTCGCCTCGTGATCGCGGTGATCGCCGTCGCCGTGGTCGTGCAGTTCTTTGCCTGGTACTTCCCGACCCACTACGGACCCACCGACACCAGGTTGTTCGCCTCGGCCATGTACATCGGTGTCGCGGCGATGGGCCTCAACCTGCTCACCGGCTACAACGGTCAGGTGTCGATCGGGCACGGCGCGTTCTTCGGGATCGGCGCGTACATCACCGCGCTCCTGATGGACCACCAGTACTCGTGGTTCGGCCTCAACTTCGGGCACCAGAATTTCCTGTCCACGATCCCCACGGTCGCGGTCGTCACGTTCGTGATCGGCGCGCTGGTCGGCTTCCCGGCGCTCCGGGTCAAGGGCCTCTACCTGGCGTTGGTCACGCTGGGCCTCGCGGTCGTCTTTCCCGACCTCGCAACCCGGTTCGTGAAGGGAACGGGCGGCACGAGCCTGGTGTCACTGACGAGCACGGAGCTCGCGGCGCCGCGCTGGTTCCCGTCGCAACTCTCCGCCCAAGACCAGTGGGCGTACACGATGGCATTCGCGTTCGCGCTGCTCGGGCTCGTCGCGGTCTGGGTGTTGGCGCGCAGCCGGTTCGGCCGATCCCTGATCGCCGTGCGCGACCACGAGGCGGCCGCGGCGTCGGTCGGCATCGATCTCGCCCGCACCAAGGTCACGGCGTTCGCGCTGAGCGCGATGTACGCGGGCATCGCGGGGTCGTTGTCGGTGCTCGTCGTGCAGAACGCGAGCGGTGACGACAAGCTCGTGACCTTCCAGACCTCGATCGAGTTCCTCGTCGC
>CAZLEC010000314.1:0-5672 GCA_964558245.1 uncultured Burkholderiales bacterium
CCGCGGTGTTGTTCGGCGCGTACGGCATGTACAGCGCGGTCGACTGGCTCTACTCCAAGGTGCCGGTGCGCTTCCCCGACATCCGCATCTGCCTTTCCGAGGGCGGCATCGGGTGGGTGGCCGGGATCCTCGATCGTCTCGATCACTGCTACCGCTACCAGCTCGGCTACCTGCCGACGTGGCGCGACGTCTCCGACTCGCCGAGTGAGGTCATGCGCCGCAACTTCTGGTTCTGCGCGCTCGACGACGATGCCGGAATGCTCGTACGCGATCGCATCGGGGTCGAGCACATCCTCGTCGAGTCCGACTACCCGCACGCCGATTCGTCGTGGCCCGACACCCAGTCGATGCTCACTCGCCAGCTCCGCGACCAGGGTGTGCCCGCGTCGGACGCGCGCCGTATCACGTGGGAGAACGCATCGGAGCTGTTCCGGCACCCGGTGCCCGCCGCACTGCAGCAGTGACGGAGACGATCGCAGCCGTCGTCGGCCACAACGCGCGCGAGCGCCCCGACAGCGTCGCGTTCACTGACGTGGAATCGGGGGCGGCGCTCACGTGGGCGGAGTACGACGAGCGATCGTCACGTATGGCGGGCACGCTCGCAGCCGTGTACTCGCCCGGCGACCGGATCGCGCTCCAACTCGCCGACGGCCCGGGTGTGCACGCGACGATGCTCGCCTGCGAGAAGGCCGGCATCGTCGCGGTCGGGATCGGCGCTCGCGCCGGCGCGCGCGAGGTCGCGCACCTGGTCGAACGGACCGGCGCGCGCACGCTCCTGAAAGTCGAACCCCCTCCCGGGGAGATCGGGCCCGAACGGTCGATCGGCGCGCACGATCTGTGGTTCCTCAACTCGACGTCGGGCACGACCGGTCTGCCCAAGATCGTGATGCACGACCAGGCGCGCTGGTTCGCGTTCCACGGGTTCGCGCACCGGATCGCGGGCTTCGTCCCCGACGACGTCTTCCTGAGCGCGCTCCCCGCGCCGTTCGGTTTCGGTCTGTGGACGGCGCACTTCACCCCCGCGATCGTCGGCGCACCGTGCATCGTGTGCCCGCGCTTCGATCCCGAAGCCGTGCTCGCCGCGATCGAGCGGCACCGCGTCACCGTGCTCGCGGCGGTGTCGACGCAGTTCGTGATGCTGTTGAACTCGCCGGCGATCAACGACTTCGACCTGTCGTCGTTGCGCATCCTGTTCACCGGCGGCGAGATGGTGCCCTACGCGCGCGCCCGTGAATTCGAGGAACGCACCGGTGCGGCGGTGCTCCAGTTCTACGGCAGCAACGAGACGGGGGCGCTGTCGGCGACCAGTCCCGACGATCCAACCGAGCGCCGGTTGCGCACCGCCGGCCGCGTGATCCCCGAGATGCACGTTCGCCTGCTCCACCCCGATACCGGCGCCGACATCACGGCCGGTGGCGGTCCGGGCGTGCCGGCGGGCAAGGGCCCCGCGTTGTGCCTCGGCTACTGGGACGACGCGCCCGCGAACGAACAGCTCTTCACCGCCGACGGCTGGATGAAGATGGGCGACCTCGCCACCGTCGACGGCGAGGGCTACCTCACGGTCGTCGGCCGCACGTCCGACGTCATCATTCGCGGCGGCAAGAACATCAGCGCCGCGCAGGTCGAAGACGAGGTGAGCTCCCACCCCGCGGTCGCGTTGTGCGCGGCGGTTGCGATGCCCGACGAGACGTTCGGCGAGCGCGTGTGCGTGTTCGCCGAGCTGCGCGCCGGGCACGCCGGGCTCACGGTCGCCGAGCTCCGCACGCACCTCGAACAGCGCGGCACCGGCAAGGAGCTCTGGCCGGAGCGACTGGTCGTGCTCGAATCGCTCCCCCGGTCGTCGGGCGGCAAGCTCGCCAAGGGCGAGTTGACGGCGCGCGCCCGCGAGCTCTGACGGGCAGGTCCCGGCCCGCCTCTCGAATCCGGCCATTGTCCTTTCGCCGTTCCCGCTCTACGGTGGCGACATCGAGCGCGCCAGGGGCTGCATGCGCTGGAACGGCGGTGCCCGAGGGTCGACCACTGCTCGCCGGCTGCTCGGTTCGCTCGTCGCCGTGATCCTTGGAGTTGCCGGAGTCGTGACCGGCGGAGTGGTGGCCGGCGCGCCGGTGAGCGCGGCCCCGACGTCGTGGACGATCTCGCCGAGCCCGAGCCCGAACCGGCCTTCCGGCACGCTCGCCGGCGTCTCGTGCCCGAGCCCCACGAACTGCTTCGCCGCGGGCGGCGGCGGCATCGAGCGATGGAACGGCACGACGTGGTCGAAGGTCACGAGCGCGGTCACGGGCGACGCCACGCTGAACGCGGTGTCGTGCGCGAGCGCAACCAGTTGCATCGCGGTCGGCAGCTCCTCGGCGGCCCCGTTCTCCGAGAAGTGGAACGGCACGACTTGGTCGACGACCGGCGGCGTCACTCCGGGCGGCGCGACGTTCATCTCCGTCAACGGCGTCTCGTGCACGAGCGCGAGCAACTGCTCCGCGGTCGGGAGCTACTCCGTCGGCGCGACGTCGAAGACGTTGATCGAACGTTGGAACGGATCGAGCTGGAAGATCGTCGCGAGCCCGAATCCGAGTGGCGCGATCACTTCCTTCCTCATGGGCGTGACGTGCCGCAGCGCGACAAGTTGTTTCGCGGTCGGCGGACACGTCGAAGCCGGTGACAACAAAGGCGGCCCGCTCGCCGAACGCTGGAACGGAACGACCTGGACTGTTCTGCCGATCGCCACTCCGAAGGCGCGCGCGACCGACGCACTGCTCACCACGGCCCGGCTCAACGGAGTGACCTGCCCGAGCGCGACCAGCTGCACCGCGGTCGGGTACACCGCGTCCGACGCGTTGGTCGAACGCTGGAACGGCTCGACGTGGTCACGGGTCGCGACGCCCGCTCTGCCCGCCCAGAACGCGATCGCCGAGCTGCGCGCGGTGTCGTGCGCGAGCGTGACCGACTGCTCGGCAGTCGGGGTCACGCTGCTTCCCGTCGACCAACGAGAGGGCGTGGAGCGGCCGAACTCGGTCATCGAGCACTGGAACGGGAGGGCGTGGTCGATCCAGCCGCGCGGCCCCGGCGTTCCCGTGACCATGAACCATTACGGGGCCGGCGGCCTCAGTGAGCTCGACGGCGTGTCGTGCCCGTCGACAACGAGCTGCGCGGCCGTAGGCAACGCGGCGATCGCGGAGCGATGGAACGGCAAGGCGTGGTCGCTCGCGCCGATCGAAGCGACCGGCTCCGACAGCCAGCTCTACGCGGCCTCGTGCCCGGGCGCCTCCAGCTGCTTCGCGGTCGGCACCGCGGCCGCGCTCCTCGAGGCGCGCCACAACACCCTGGTGGAGCGTTGGGACGGCAACGCGTGGTCGATCGTGCCCAGCCCGACACCGAGCGGGATCAACGTGGATGCCGCGCTGAAGTCGATCTCGTGCGTGAGCCCGACGAATTGCTTCGCGGTCGGCAGCTACAACGCGGTCGCCGACGCCGGGCTGAGCAGTGGGTTCACGGCCGCGCTGATCGAGCGATGGGACGGCACGCGCTGGTCGATGGTCGCGCTCCCGGCGCCGGCGCCGAACACGCGACACGCGTTGCTCGCCGCGGTGTCGTGCACGAGCGCGACCAACTGCATCGCCGTCGGCAACTACGACACGTTCAGCGAGACGGCCGGCGGCGCGTACCACCTCATGTCGGAACGCTGGAACGGCACGAGCTGGTCGCTCGTCTCGGTGCCGTCGTCGACGACGAGCTACTCGCAGTTGAGCGGCGTAGCGTGCACGAGCCCGACGAGTTGCCTCGCGGTCGGCACGTCGGCGACGTTCTCGACGCTGGCCGAGCACTGGGACGGTTCGCACTGGACGGTCGTCACGACCCCGAAGCTCGGCGGCAACCCTCTCGCCGCCTTGAACGCCGTGTCGTGCACGAGTGCGACCGACTGCACCGCGGTCGGCAACGCCCAGACCTCGGCTTCGCCGACCCAGAAGCCGCTGATCGAGCACTGGAACGGCACGAGCTGGGCGCTCGTCGCCGCGCCCGCCCCGATTGGAGCGAGTGCCTCGAACCTGGCCGCCGTGTCGTGCCCGAGCGCGACCGACTGCACCGCGGTCGGCTTCTTCGTCAACGACGCGCTGGCGATCCCGACCCAGCAGCTGATCGAGCAGTGGAACGGCACGAGCTGGTCGATCGTCGCGGTAACGGTGGCGGCCGACACGGGGACAACCGGGCTCAACGGCGTCACGTGCACGAACGTGACCGCGTGCACCGCGGTCGGCAGCCGCGTCACCGGCGACGGCGGGTTCACGCTCGCCGAGCTCGGGAGCTAGCTGCGGCGCCGGCCGCGAAGCGTCGGGCCGTGAGCCCTACTCGGGGACGAAGTGACCGGTGCCGTCGGGGCGCGTCGACCGGGGCGGATGCCACGCCGAGCCCATGTGGCCACCGCCGTCGGCGAAGAGCGTGTGCCCGGTGATGTACTGCCCGTCGTCGGAGGTGAGGAACAACGCGACGCCGCCGAGGTCCTCTTCGGGATCGCCCATGCGCTGGAGCGGGATCGTCTTCTCCGCCGCGGCGGCCGCCTCGGGGGAGTTCTTCTTGAACGCGAGATAGCCCTCGGAGGCCGCGGCGGGCGCGATCGCGTTCACCGTGATGCCGTACGGACCCCACTCGCGCGCGGCGGAGCGGGTGAGCGCCTGGATCGCACCCTTGGCCGCGTTGTAGTCGACCGAGTACCAGGCGCCGGTCACCATGTTGAGCGAGCAGAAGTTCACGATGCGCCCGTAGTGCTGGTCGCGCATGTGCGGGAACACGGCCTGCATCGACCAGAACGTCGCCCAGGGTCCCGATTCGAGCGAGGCGGCCATCATCGCGTCGGTCTTCTCCTCGAGCGGCACCAGCTCCGTGAAGGTCTGGGCGTTGTTCACGAGGATGTCGACGCGGCCGAACTCGGACACCGTCGACTCGACCAGGTGCTCGACCTGATCCTTGCGCGACACGTCGGTGGGAACGAACCGCGTTCGCGCGCCGATCTCGTCGGTGATCTCCTGCGCCGTGCGCTCGCCGAGCTCGGTGCGTAGCTCGGCGACGACGATCGCCGCGCCCTCGCGTGCCAGGCGGCGCGCGATCCCCCGCCCGATGCCCATACCCGCGCCCGTCACGATCGCCACCCGCCCCGAGAGCCGCTCACCCACAGCCGCAACCTACGCCCACCGCTTCATCACATGAAGCGTTCGAGCTCAGGTGACGATCTCGGCGGTGGCGGCGCTGTCGAACACGAGGCCGCCGTCGGGCTTGGCGTCGACGAGGATGGTGTCGCCGTCGCGGTAGTCGCCCTTGAGCAACTCGAGCGCGATCGGGTCGGCAACCTCGCGCTGGAGCACCCGCTTGAGCGGTCGGGCGCCGAAGTCGGGGTCGTAACCCGTCTTCGAGATCCAGCGACGCGCCCCGGTGGTGAGCTCCAGCCCCAAGCCACGCGCCTCGAGCCGGCCCGCGAGCTGCTCGACCTGGATGTCGACGATCCGCTCGATGTCGGCCTCCGACAGCCGGTGGAACACGACGATCTCGTCGACGCGGTTGAGGAACTCGGGCTTGAAGTGGTTGCGCACCGCGACCATAACCTGCGCCTCGTCGCCGCCGGCGCCGAGGTTGCGCGTCATGACCACGACCGTGTTCGTGAAGTCGACGGTCCGGCCCTGACCGTCGGT
>CAZLEC010000315.1:0-5669 GCA_964558245.1 uncultured Burkholderiales bacterium
TCTGGCTGATCATCACGAACGTCGACAGGAAGATCGCCTCGAGCGACACGATCATCGTGAGCAGACCGAACGGATACTTCTCGACGCGGAAGCCGATCCACACCGCGAACCACAACATGTGCAGATAGACGAACGCCATGGATCCCGCGAACTGCGTGACGCGGTCGGCGATGCGATTCTGGACGCTCTCGGCCCGCGCGGCTTGGTGCGCGATCAACGCCGGGTGTTGCGGCGATCCCACCGGTGCTTTCATGCTCATCTCGTGTGCTCCCTTGGCTGCGGGTCCGCGACAGCGTGCCCGGACACCCATATCGTGACCCCGTGGCCGGCTCGGCGAAGTGGATCGACCTGACCGATCCCGATCCGACGGCGATCGACGCCGCCATACCCACCGCGTTGCACTCGACGGTCGCGGACCGGCTCCGGCAGCCGTCCCGCCACGACGACGAGCCCAGACCCCGGCTCGAGGCGCACGGCGACTACGTGTTCGGCGTTCTCGTGCTCCCCACGATCGAAGAAGACGGCAGCGTGACGCAGCACGAGATCGACGTGGTCGCGACAATCGATCGGCTCGTCACCGTGCGCCGCACGCCACCGGGCCGGGCGGCGTGCGACCTCAGTGCGGTCGTGGCCACCGCGCACCGCGACGACGTCGCGCCCGGCATGGGCCTCTACTTGCTGGTCGACGAGATCGCGGAACGATTCCTCAGCGTGGTCGACCGCTTCGACGACGACATCGACGAGCTCGAGGACAACGTCGGCGCTTGGCCCTCGCAAGATGTTCGCGAGCACATCTCGCGCATCCGCCACCAGATCCTGGAGATACGTCGCGTGCTCGCACCGTCACGCGACGCGGCCCGAGCGGTGCTCGACGACCGGGTCGAGCTCGACGGCGAGATCACCCTCTTCCCGCGCGAGATCGAGCTGCACTTCGCCGACGCGTACGACAAGTTGCTGCGCGCAACCGACGGGCTCGACCTTGCTCGCGACCTGCTCGCGGGAGTTCGCGATTTCCATCAGGCCCAGGTGGCGAACGACCAGAACGAGGTCATGAAGCGCCTGACCGTGATCGCGTCCGTGCTGCTCCTACCGACCTTCATCGTGGGCCTCTACGGCCAGAATCTGCACGGCTCACCGGAGCTCAGCTGGTCGCACGGGTACTGGTTCTCGTGGGGGCTCATCGTCGTCACGACCATCGCCCAGCTCGTGTACTTCCGGCGCAAGCAGTGGATCTGAGCAGGGTCGACGCCGCGCGACGGGGCGTGATGAGACGCCGGTCGGCGCAGCCCCTAGCATGGTGTCTGACGAGGTGCGCGATCAGTGCTCACCCAATGCGCAGAAGGTAAGGCAGTTGGCTACAGGAACAGTGAAATTTTTCAACGCCGAGAAGGGCTTCGGTTTCATCTCGCTCGAGGGGCAGAAGGACGTCTTCGTCCACTACTCGAACATCCAAGGCGACGGCTACAAGACGCTCGAGGAAGGCCAGCACGTCGAGTTCGACGTGGCTCCCGGCCGCAAGGGTGACGAAGCGCAGAACGTTCGCGTGATCTGACGTCGCACTCGTAATCGTTCGAAGCCGCCGGCTCCTTGCCGGCGGCTTCGTGCGTTCCGGGGTCGTGCTCATGCGGCCGCGACCTCCGGATCTGCGCCTGGCTGGGCTCATGCGGCTGCGACCTCCGGCCCTCGATCGCCCGCGCAACTCCGATCGAGCGACCGGGCCTCCGGATCTGCGCCTGGCGACCCGTTACGCTCCGTCGTGTGACTGCGGAGCGCATGCCGGCTGCGGTGTACCTCGGAGACGGCGAGATCGCGGTGCGCGAGCTCGACGTGCCGAAACCGGCTCCGGGCGAGGTGCTGGTCGAAGTGTCGCACTGCGGCATCTGCGGCACCGACCTGCACCTGGTGCTGGAGCGATACGCCCGCCCCGACAGCGTGCTCGGCCACGAGTGGGCGGGCACGATCGCAGCCGCCGGTCCCGACGTGCGCGGCTGGGAAGTCGGCGCGCGTGTCGTGCAGAACCCCACGCCGGGATGCGGAGAGTGCCGGGCGTGCCGGCGCGGGCGGTCGTCGGTGTGCTTGCGGCGCGAGCCGCCCGATCTCCTCGCGTTCACGACCGGCGCGTTCTGCCGCTACAAGGTCGTGCCGTCGTCGCGATTGCTGCGCGTCCCCGACGCGCTGTCGACGCGCGCGGCCGCGCTCACCGAGCCGACCGCGATCGCGATCCACACGGTGAACTTGTCGGGCGTCGCACCCGAGGATCGCGTGCTCGTGACCGGCGGCGGCCCGGTCGGCCTGCTCACCACCGCGGTGCTGCGTGCGCGCGGAGTAAACGACATCACCGTGTCCGAACCCGCGCCGCTCCGCCGTGAGCGCGCGCTCGCGGTCGGCGCCGCGCGCGTGATCACCCCCGACGCGTTGACGCGCGCGCCTATGGGCCGGCCCGTTGCCGAGCCCTACACGGTCGCCTTCGAGTGCTCGGGCCACGCGGCCGCGGCGGAGTCGGCCTTCGACCAGCTCGACTACGCGGGCACGCTGGTGTTCGTCGGGACCGGCCACGAGATGCCGCGCATCAACCACAACCGCGCCATCGTGCTCGAGCTCTCGATCATCGCCGCCTACAACTACGACATCGAGGGTTTCGGGCCGGCGCTCGAGCTCCTGGCCTCGGGCCGGCTCCCGCTCGAGGCGCTCATCGAGCCCGACGACGTGCTCCTCGACGACGTGCTCGGCACGATGCACCGCCTCGCGGCCGGCGAGCTGCCCGGCAAGGTGATGGTGCGGCCGGAGGTCCGCTCGTGACCGAGCCCGAGCCGATCCCCACCCTCAACCACGTCGCGATCACGATGGACCCCGCACTGCTCGACGATCACGGCCGGGCCGAGCTCCTCGACTTCTACGGCGACGTGTTCGGCTGGACCGAGGGCGACAACAGCGGAGAGCTCGGCAACCCGCTGATCCTCTACACCGGCGCGTTCGGCCAGTTCGTGTACCTCCTCCCGGGCGACCCCTACCTGCGAGCGCCGGCCATGGACCACTTCGGCGTACAGGTGGCGAGCGTCGCCCAGCTCGAGAGGATCGTCGCGCGCACGAAAGCCCGCCAGGCGAACGACGAACGCGTGACGCTGATCGACGTGCATACCCGCACGACGCACGGCCCGACGCACGATTACACGATGACCAGCGCGTACATCGGCTTCGTGATACCGCTGCTCATCGAGCTCCAACACCTCGAACGCCGGGAACGCCCGAGCTCCTGACCGGGGCGCGTCGTACAATCCGGGCGTGGCTCGTATCGACATTCCCGAGGGTCCGGGTGGCGACTCCGCGATGGTGTGGTCGCTGCGGCCCGAGATGGCGGGCATGGTCGACCGGATGATCACCACCGCGTACCAACGCAGCAAGCTCCCGCCGATCGAGCGCGAGGTCGCGCGGATGCGCATCGCGCAGCTCAACGACTGCGCCGCGTGCTCGACGTTCCGCGCGCCGTCGGTGCTCGAAGCCGGTGTGCCCGAGGAGCACTACCACCATCTCGACGAGTACGCGACGTATCCCGGGTACTCCGAGCGCCAACGCCTCGCCATCGAATACGCAGAGCGGTTCGCCGCCGATCACCGCAACATCGACGACGACCTGTTCACGCGCCTGCGCGCGCACTTCGCCGACGACGAGATCCTCGACCTCACCCTGTGCTGCGCGGTGTTCGTCGGACTCGGCCGCACCCTCGAAGTGCTGCAGATCACCGACAACTGCCCGATCGATCTCTGAGGCGCGCTAACGCCCCTGCTCGGTCAGTGTGAACAGTCCGCTGCTGTCGATCCCGGCGGCGACGAGGTGAGCACCGGCCGCGATACAACCCGCGGCCGTTGGGCACGACACGCCGGCCAGCGCGGTGCCGTGCGAACCGGCCGGTTCGGCGGCCGGAACCACCGACCAGCTCGCGCCGTTCGACTCTTCGACGAGCGGGTGATCGCCGGTGAACGGATAGCCGACAAGACCGTCGTGGCCGCCGACCGCCGTGCACTTCGCCGGACCATGGCATGACACCGCGGTGAGGGTCGTCCCGACCGCGCCGGCCGGGCCCGGCGCGGGCACGATCGACCAGGTCGTGCCGTTCCATCGCTCGACGAGTGCGGTAGCGGTGCCCGAGGTCGAGAACCAGCTCCCGACGGCCGTGCAGCTCGCCGGGGTCGGGCACGACACGCCGTCGAGCGTGCTGTACGTGGTGCCTTTCGGGCTCGGCACCGCAGTGACCACCCAACTCGCGCCGTTCCATCGCTCGGCCGCGGGCCTGCCGGCCGCCGAATAACCGACCGCCGTGCAAAACGTGTTGCTCCAGCACGAAACGGCATTGAGATGCCCGTCGGACCGCTTCGGAACCGGCGCGATCGACCAGCGGATGCCGTTCCAGTGCTCGGCGAGCGGCAAGGTCACGAGGTTGTTGGAGACGACGATGCCGTACGTGCCGACCGCGTTGCAGCTGCTCGCGCTCGGGCACGACACCCCTTTGAATATGACCCCGGTCGAGTGCGCCGGCACGGGGCTCGCGACCATCGACCAACGCGCGCCGTTCCAACGCTCGATCAACGCGCCACCCGTGGAGTTGGAGAACGTTGTCGACCGCGAATAGCCGCCAACCGCGATGCAACTCGTCGGGCTCGCACACGAGACGCCGTACAGCTGGGCGAAGAGGTCGGTACCGGCGGGCTGCGGGCTGGGAACGACCGACCAGGTCGCGCCGTCCCAGTGCTCGATCAAGCCTTCGATGCCGCCGGTGAACCCCGCGTCGCCGACGGCGAAGCAGTTCGTGGCGCTGCGGCACGAGATCGATACGAGCTCACTGAACGAGCTCGTCGCGGCGACCGGAGCAATGGACCACGACCTACCGTCGTAGTGCTCGGCCAACGCGGAGTTCCCGACCGCGGCGCAGCTCGAGGCGGTCGGGCACGAGACCGCGCTCAACTGCCCGAGCTGCGCGGGACCCTGCCGGCTCGCGGGCACGCCCTTCGGACCCGCGACCGCCGACCAACTCGTGCCGTTCCAGTGCTCGGCGACGGATGCGGTCGGGGCCCGATCGGCGAGATCGTTCGACAACGAGATCTCGATCGAGTTGCCGACCGCGTTGCAGCTCGCCGCACTGGAGCACGACACCGAGCGCAACTCGATCACGTTGTCGCCATGCGGACCTTTGGTGTCGGGACTCGACCGGATCGACCAGCGCGTCCCGTCCCACTGCTCGACCAACGGGTCGGACGGCGTGAACCCGACCGCGACGCAGCTGGTCGTGCTCGTGCACGAAACACCGTCGAGGTTCGTCTCGACCCCGAACATCGTCTCTCCCGGCGCGATCTTCGGGTTGGGCGTGGGCACGATCGACCACGCGGCGCCGTCCCACTGCTCGGCCAACGTGCCCGCCGCGGATGCGCCCACGGCGAAGCAGCTGGTGGGATCGGCACACGACACCGCTTGCAGGCTGCCCAGGCCGGCGGCGCCACCCGGGTTCGGGCTCGCGACCACCGACCACGCCGTACCGTCCCACCGCTCGACCAACGTCCCGCCTCCGGTCGCGGCCGAGTACCCGCCAACTGCGAAACAGCTCGACGGGTTCGGGCACGACACACCGAGGAGGCTCATCGAAGTCGCGCCCGTCGGTGCCGGGCTCGCCACCACCG
>CAZLEC010000316.1:0-5637 GCA_964558245.1 uncultured Burkholderiales bacterium
GCCGGCGCGCGCGGCCGCGTTGGGATCGGGAACGGGCGCTCGCGCGGGCTCGGGCTCGGGTTCGCTGCCCAGCGCGGCGAGGTACGCCGCCTCCGTTTGCGGAGACGGGCTGACTCCCAGCTCTTCGGCCAACAGCCTCCGGCAGCGCTCGAAGGTGTGAAGCGCCTCGGCCCGGTTGCCGCTCGCGGCGTGCGCGCGGATCAATTGGAGATACGCGTGCTCGCGGTAGGGCTCGAGCGCCACCGCCTCGCTCGCGGCGGCGGTGGCCGCCTCCGGGTAGCCGAGGGAGAGCGCGGCATCGGTGATGCAGTCGAGTGCGCGGCGCAGCAACACCAGGAGCTCGGTCCGCTTCGCCTCGACCCAGAGCCCCTCCTCACCGGGCAGGAACACGCGGCGGGCGATCACCGCGGCAACCAACGCGGAGCTCCGCGCCTGCGTCGCGTCGCGCTGTGCGAGAGCCGCCTCCGCCGCCTCGACGGCCTGCTCGGCGACCTCGACGTCGAGCCACACATCATCGGGCAGGTGCAGTTGGTAGCAGCCGAACGCGTGCGTCAGCACTCGGTCGCCCAAGCCCGCCGCTGCGAGCACCGCGCGCAACTTGGAGATCACGACCGCCAGGCCCTTCTCCCACGTTCCGGGCGGCTCCCCACCCCACAGCAGGTCGGCGAGCTCGTCGCGGGGAACTGGGCGGCCGTGTTCGACCAGCAAGTACGCCAACGCCAACCGCCCCTGGTGGCCGGGCAGGCTCGCTTCGTCGAGCGCGGCGTCGCCCGCCTCGATGCGCACCCGCTCGGTCAGATGGGCCCGCATCGACATAGATCCCTTCGGCCCGACAACCGGCAGATAACTGCACCATAACTGCGCAATAGCCGGCGGTCCTTAGTTTGCCATTCGACGGCGCGCACACGTTCCGGCGCCTCGCCGGGGTGCAACGGCGGCCCTCAACGCCGTTGCGCCGCCGCGCCGTTCGATCTCGGGAGGTTGCTTCGCATGCCCATGTACATCGACCGCCACGACGCACCCGGCGTCTCTCCCCAGGCCCTCGCCGACGCGCACGTCCTCGATGTCGGGGTCGAGGAGCGACACGGCGTGAAGTACCACACGTACTGGTTCGACGAGGAGAACGGGTCGATCTTCTGCCTCGCCGAAGGCCCGACCAAAGACGCCGTTGAAGCCGTGCACCGCGAGTCGCACGGCTTGTTGGCCAGCACGATCCTGGAACTCGACGCGCACGCGCCGCTCAACTCCCTGTTCGGATCGCTGCCGCTCCATCCCGTCGGAACCGCATACACGGCACCGGCCATGCGGGCGATCCTGTTCACCGACGTGTGCGGGTCGGTCGCCCAAACCCACCAACTCGGCGACGACGGCCACATGCAATTGCTGCGCGAGCACAACGCGATCGTTCGCAGCGAGTTGATCGCCCACGACGGCCGCGAAGTGAAACACACCGGTGACGGCATCATGGCCTCGTTCACGTCCATCGTCGAGGCGGTCGACTTCGCGGTCGCCGTGCAACGGCGAATCGACAGCCGCAACGAGAACGCCGACGTCCCGTTCCATCTGAGCATCGGCATCAGCGCCGGAGAACCGGTCACCGACGACCACGACGATCTCTTCGGCGCCGCGGTGCAACTCGCGGCCCGGTTGTGCGCGGTCGCCGAGCCCGGCGCCATTGCCGTGTCGGTGGGCGTCCGCGAGCTCTGCCTCGGCAAGCCGTTCCGCTTCGACGATCGCGGCCACGTCGAGCTCAAGGGTCTGCCCGAGCCCACGCAGTCCTACGGCGTGTGCTGGCGCGATTGATGCTCCCGAACCGACCAACTCGACACAACCCGAAAGGACACTGAACATGGCGAAAGGCAAGTTCCTTCGTTCGAAGTCGCTCGTCGCGCTCGCGACCTTGGCGGTGGCGGTCGTCGTCCCCGCCGTCCGGGCGAGCGCCGACACCAACAACCTGGGCAATGCCCGCAGGGCTGCGGACGGCTACCGCGACGTCGACACCGCGGTCGCCGCCGGATACGGACTCTTCACCGACGTGAACGGCATCGCGTGCATCGACAACCCCGGCGTCGGCGCGATGGGCATCCACTACGTCAACGGGGCGTTGGTCGCCGACCCCACCGAGAACGCGGCCACGCCGGAAGCCGTCGTGTACGAGCCGGAAGCCGACGGCCGCCTGCGCATGGTCGCCCTCGAGTACGTCGTGCTGAAATCCGCCTGGGAAGCAGCCGGGAACACCGCGCCGCCGTCGCTGTTCGGCCAGCAGTTCATGCTGATCCCGGCGCCGAACCGCTTCGGATTGCCCGATGCCTACACGCTGCACGTTTGGCTCGGGAAGTACAACCCGAGCGGCATGTTCAGCATGTGGAACCCGGCGGTCAGCTGCACCGGGAACTCGCACACGCGGGATGGTTCCGGCGGCACGACGCGCGACCAACAGTGCGATGACTTCTCGAGCACACACGGTCGTGACGACAGCGGTGACGCATCGCCCGCAACTGACGACCGCTGGACTTCGTCACGGCGGGGGCGCGACTCCTGAGCCAGGCGCACCCGGGCGGCTCGACGAAATCGACCGGCGTGAGCGGATCCCTGCAACAGGGTCAGCTCACGCCGGTCGGTGTGTGTGCGTTCGAACCCGAGGCCTCTTGTCCCCGGGTTGAGTTGTGGGAGCGCCTAGAGCGGCGTCGGGTTCAAGCGGCAGAACGACTGGCCGAGCCCGATCCCACCGGTGGCAAACTTGGCCAACGGGATGTAGCCGGCCTTGGAGATGTCGTTCTTGGCCTTGCCCGAGCAGATGTATTGCGCGCCGCCCTGATCCTTCGGCCGCACTCCGATCACGCGGTTGATGTCGTTCAACTGCTGCGTGTCACCGGCCGGGTGATTGACTTTCTTCGAGACGTTGTAGATGTAGCGGGTTCCCTGATACCGCGTTTTCTTCTCGTTCACGTTCGACGCGTTCGGTGTCTGTTCGCTCGCCGCGGTGATACCGAACTTGCCCAGGACCGAACCGTTGGTCAGGTTCGCGGAGTAGCCGCTCTTCTGTGAACGCCAGTCGGCCCACTCGAACACGAAGATCGCGTTCTGGAAGGTCACGCCCGACACGTTGCGAGCATCGTCTTGATTGATGCGAGTCGCCAGATGCGATGCATCGCAGTTCTGGTCGACCGTCTGGCCACCGAGCAACTTCGACTGGAAGAAGCTCAACGTTCCCGCACCGTTCGGCGGGGCGTAGCGCACGATGCCACCAGGCCTACCGCCGACCTGCGACCAGTCGGTGAAGTACGGCTGGTGGGTCGCCGGGTTGCAGGTGTAGATGCCCTGCAGCTGCGCGGTGTCGAGTCCCTTCGCCGGCGCGTCCGTGTTGGGGAAGGTCACATAGTCGACGGCACCCAGCGCGTACGCCCAGAAGTTGTCGATGCCCGTCTCACCGGTCTTCGGACTCGACGTGCCCCGTGCCCAGGCAATCTCACCGTTCTTGTCGCTCTCCAGTGCGGTGACCCCGGCGGAGCCGCCGTTCGGCGGTGTCGTGGCCGGCGACGACGAGTCCCAGGTGAAGGCCGGGTGCACGGCATCGCCCGGCACGGTCACACTCGTCGGGAACGGAGACGAGTTGAAGGCCGGAACCGTCGTGATGACGTCGTGGTTCGAGTTCGACGAGCTGGCCTGATAGTGATCGTCGATCGACTTCATCATGAAGTACGCCACGTCGGAGCCGACGTTCGCGAGCGACTGGGCCGCAGGCCGAGGCGCCGCACCCGCGGCGGTGGGTGTCAGGAGCGTCAGGCTGAGCGCAACGGCACCAGCCGCCAACCCGACCCGACTGATACGACTTCGCACGAAAATGCCTCCCTGCTATGACCTCGACCACGAACGCGCGGCGAGAGCGACCGTGCGCGGGCAGGACCACCACGCCGGGGGCACCGAGGTGGTCGTCGCTCGCGTCACGGTCGTCTCGCAGTTCGTCGCGGCAGACGATCTTTTGAATTATTAGTAAGTCCATCGACAAACTAGAGTATCGCGCACGAAGCGTCAAGTAAAACGAGTGTGACCACTGAACGGGCGTGGTCGCGCCGCTACGAGCGCGGTGCGCTCATGCCGGTTCACGTTTGTTCCGGAGGTACACGCTCAACGCGGGTGGACCGAAAATGGCGACCACCGCGACCACCGCGGCCACGACGTAGAGCAGCAACGGCAACGGATCGCGCGCCGGAGGCACCGGCACCGGACCGCTGACCGCGTACACCTGGGTCGGCGACTGACCCGGTGGCGCGCCGAGTGCGACCTCCGTCACTCCGCCCTTGCCCGCGCCGCCGTTGGCCGCGCCGCCGGTCTTGCCTCCGCCCGCCGAGCGGGCACCGGCCGCGCCGCTGCCACCGGTCGCAGGCGTCGTCACCGTCGGCACGACTTGCGGGCCGGTCTCGATGCCGTTGCTCGAGGGTGGGTTCGTGGTCGGGGTTTGAGCCGGCGGGGGCGGCGCGTTGCCCTGCTGGTCGGTCGGGGGCGGCGGCGGGTCGGTCTGGTCGAGGCCGCCGTTCTTGATGGTGGGGTTGTCGCACTGGTCGATCGGCGGTGGGTTCACGTGGCCGGGGATCTTCCGCACGACGTTGAACACGTCTTGCACGAGGTTCTCCGGAAGCGGCGAGTAGCCGAGTTGCGCGGCTTCCTGCTGGCCGGCGCAGGCCAGATAGAGAATGAACTTGCTCAGCGTGGTGCCCTTCGCCGCGGTGAACGGCGCGACGACCTTGGTCGGCACGATCAGGTAGCTGTAGCTCGACACCGGGTAGGTGCGGGCGTCGGGGTTGTTGTAGACACCGAGCAGGTTCTGCGTGAGATCGGCGTTGAGCGTCGCTTTGGTCAGGGCAACCGCGACGTTGCCGGCCGTTGGCTGGGTGAAGTAGCCGGCCGCGTTCAGCATGGACGCGACCGGATAGCCGCGCTGCTTCGCGTACCCGTACTCCACGTAGGTGATCGCGCCATTGTTGTAGGGCGCGGCCACGTAGTCGGCCACACCGTCGGAGAGTTGCTGCGCCACGGCGTTGACGTCGGGCCACAACGACACCGACGGGCACGGGCTCACGTCGAGGCCGACCCGCTTGCAGTACGCGTTGTAGAGCGCGGGCTCCTTCGCCGCCATGTACGCGGTGAACTGCGCGGTGGTGCCCGACCCGTCCGACCGCACGACGGGCCGCATCGGCAGGTTCGGGAACTGGATCTGCGGATTGTCCTTCGCGAGGGCAGGGTCGTCCCAGTTGGTGATCGCGCCAGTGAAGATCTTGGTGAGCGTCTCGGGCGTGAGCCGCAGGCTCGTGATCAGCTGACCGTTGATCGTCAGGTGGTACATGAACGACGTGCCGCCCGCGACGTCGGGCATGTACGCGTACGGCCGGTGCGCGGCCAGCGAGACCTCGTTGGTGATGACGGAACCGGTGACATCCCGGTACGCCGACGTGAACGGGATCTCCGACGCCGCGAAGTCGACCTGGTCCTGGTAGTAGAAGACCCGCCCGGAGGTCGAGCCGACTCCCTGATAGTTCACCGAGATTCCCTGCCGGGCGACGTCGGCCGCCCACTGCTGGAGCGCGATCTGCGACCACGTGGAGCCGGCGCCGTCGATGCTGACGTCGGCGAGCGCGG
>CAZLEC010000317.1:0-5629 GCA_964558245.1 uncultured Burkholderiales bacterium
CCCTGTGCGGTGTTGATGGCGGTCTGGATGGAACCGCACGGACTGGCTTGGCTGCAAACACTCCCGCTTCCGGTCGTCGTGACGTACAGCGAGACCGCCGGTGCCGCCGAGGCCGGCAGCGAGCCGACGGCCACCATGGCGATGGACACGCTGGAACCGAGCAGCCCGACGGCCACAGCCGCGGTGAGAAGTCGAGGCATACGACGGCCGCTGCGAGCAATCATTGACACGCGATTACTCCCGCCGGGCATCTCCGCACCGAAGTCGTCATCGGACCCTTTCGTGCGACAGATGCGTATGAACTCTCGACACGCCGAAACAGGCCGCGAACCTGGCTGACGATGGCCAAGCCACGCTGCCCGTCACTAAACCGCCCCCACCGACGCGCAACTCCTGAGACGCGCGACAGCGCAAGGTCCCCGCACCATCGACAGTACGCGCGGTGCACAACACTCACCAGTCCACACGCAAGGGGCTGCAAACAGATGACACCCCGCGGCACCATTCCGACATGGACCAGACCCAACATGAGGCCCAACCGCAAACAGACGACTCACCGCTCACGGCACCCTGGAACCCGTGGAGCCCAATAAACAACGACCCATTTTGCGCGTCCCATAACAAACGGCACCACGCCCCCCTATCGCCGGGTCGGCGGCGCTTCGCGAGCGTGCCCGGGAGTCGAAGGCGCCAGCGAGACGCTCGAACTAGTGAGCTTCAGCGAACCCTTTCAGCGCGGCGAGAGTGGCCGGGATGCCGGTGCGGGCGAGCTCGGCACGGTTGGCGAGTTGCGCAGGCGCGTCGGTTCCGAACCGTTCTTCGAACATCGCTGCGCCGCCGGGAAGGAACTCCCAGGTCTCGGTCACCTGCGTTCCGTTGTCAACTGGCGTGAACGTATAACCCCATCGCACATACGAGCCTCCAACGATGAAGGCGAACTCCCGGCCTCGGTCGGCGGCAACGACCTCGGAGCGTGTCTCCCAGGTCCGTTCGGGCAGCTCGTTGCGTCCGGTGAACCAAGCACCCACGCGTGGGGAGTCATCGTCGTCCCACCAGCAGGCCTTGCATATGGGACTCCACTCACCCATGCGCGTCACGTCGGAAACCATGTCGTAAAGGTCTTCGGATGAGCGAGCGATCACGATCGAATCGGCGTGTTGCGGATTACCCATCCGCACAGTGTGCCTGGCGGTGACTGCCCGGCTCAAGCAGTTCTCCGTCGAGGTGTTACCTGGCACACGAACTCACCGCGTCCCGACCGTTACGCCCGATCACACAGCCCCGAGACCCGCGCAACCGGGTGTCAGCAAACGCACGAGGTGCCCTTCCGGTCGCGCCGACTCGGGCTGATCGAGCCCGCGACGGTGGTGAGGCAAGTCAGCTTCAACAGGTGAGAGAGACTTGCGTATCAGCGTTGCGCGCTACACATGCAGTCGTGCAAACTTTCGCCTGGGCGTTCCATGACCAGGGGCCAAGGACGGGTGATGAAGTCGAGCGCCAAGGCCCGCCGTCAGCGCGACGATCGCGCGTACGCCGAGTTCGAGGCGATGATGCGAAGGCTGGCAAAAGCGTCGAGGCGGGACATCGAGGGCGTCACGAGCCCCACCCGATCGCACCGAGCAGACCGGCCCAACCGCCGCATAGCGGGCCAGCGCGGCGCAACTCCCGTCGGGCGCTGTCGCGCGACACGAGTTCCGACGCGACCACCGCGAAACGGCACGGCGTCCCCTAATGCGCGCCCCGAAACTCACGACCAGCGTGTCCCAGTTCGCCGGAACTGCGGCGATCGCGATTGTCGTGTGCCGGGAGTTGGAGCCGTACGCGTTGCACTGCTGGCCGTGACCTTGCGGCCAGACCTGAGCTCCGCGCGATCTTCTTCGGGCAGGCCGGCCGCGTTCTCTACCGGCTGTCTGCGTTGAGCACAGGGGTGACCTTGAGGTCGTCGGGCGGGGCGATACCGCTCGCCTTCATGCCTTCGGCCAAGAGACCTTCTGAGAAGCTGCTCCAAGCCTCCGCGCTCGGCCAGAAGTCCACGATGCCGACCTGGCCGCTGATCTCGTGCGAGGAATGGAAAAGCATTCCGGCTGGGACAGCCAAGGCGAGCATCTGCGCGTGCAAGCCCTGGTAGGTCTTGACGTCAGTCTTGAGGGTGAACGTGACCATGACCGCCATCGGTCTCTCCCATCTCGCAAACTCGGTTCGCGCACCCTACAGCGCCGGTCAGGGTTCAAAATTCAGAAGGTCCGACTCGCGAACACACGCTGTCGAGAAGGGTCGACCACGAGATCGGGCCGAGCGAACACTGGCGAGCGAGTTCCACGCGAGGGTGTTCGTCGCGCAGCCCCTCGACTGCTGGGATCGGGCAGCGCAGGTGCGGTTCTTAGGATCTGGCTGCTTCTTCGACGGTGCCGTGGTAATCGCAGCCGTCCGTCCCCATGTCGATGACGTTAATGTTGACGGTCGTCACCGTGGTCTGGTCGAAGTAGATGAACTGTCCCGCGAACTCACCTGCCACCAAGACGGCGAAGGCGTGTGCTTCGTTCGAGTTGATCCCGAAGGCACCCAGTTCGGTGTCGGCGGTGCCGGTGGCTTCGCTCATAAAGGTGTCGAGCTCCGCCGGGGCGGCTCCGAGGTTCTCGAATGAGACGTTCGTCCTCGTGGGTGCTTGTGAACAGGAGAACACCAGTCTCAGCGAAGACGGCGGGTAGTCGACGCTCCCTGCGGAGTTCGGCGGTTCGTGCGTGTCGATCGGAAGCACCACTCCCGTGTTACAGGTTGCGTTGCCGTTCGGCGTGATCGAGCTGATCGCGGTGCCATTGGGACACGCTTTCGACGTTGCGCCTTGGAACGTCGACGCGTCCTGACCGTCGAGGAGGTCGGCATTGAGATGCTTCACCTTGGTATCGGAGTTCACCACCAGCGGCGGATCGGTGGCGGGGACATCGATCGAGACGCCGTTGGCCGACGCCGACTTGTTCGTGTTGGTCACGTTCAAGACCGCGCTCGGAGTCGACCCTTCGAGCTGCGTACGGGCGTTGACCCGATTTGCTTCACCGAGATTGAAGATCTTCCCGACTCCAGTCCCCGCCACGGCGGCCGAACCCACCAACGTGACCATCGCGACCGCCGCCCCGAGTGCCACCCCCTTGAAAAACGTCCCTGTCGGCTTTGATCCCATCCGCACAATCCCCTCCCAAAAGTCAACTAAGAGCCCGGCTACGACGCGACCCCAATAATCCCCACGAGGCTGACCGTAGCGACCCGAACACCCGAGGTCTCGCGTATCGAATACGCGTCTTCGCACAAACGCGCAGGCCGACCACGGGTATCCCAGAACGCCGGCACCGGGCGCACGCGTCAGGTCATGACCGGAAGCGCGGCTTCGAGTCCGGGTGGTGGCGCGCCTCGCCCAGTAGCTGCGTCGATCCAAGTCCGCGATTGCAAGGCTCGCGCGACGTCGAGGAGCTCGGGGTGCTCCTCGACCAACACCGATAAGAGCGCTTCGACCGTGATCGCGAGTGCGGTCTGGTCGGGTTCGACAGGTTCGATGAGATCGCAGCCGTGCACGACGGCCTCAACGCAGCGCGTGATGACGTAGTCGGCGAGTCGGATCGGACCTTGAAGTGTCGTCACGGTGACGGCGAGGTCAGCGGCTGCGAGAACCGGGAGTGCCGTGAGGAGGTTCTTACCGAAGGTGTATTCGTCAATCGCGGCGTCGCGTGCGGCCGCATCGATGACCGCGGCCAGCGGGCGCGTTCCTGCGAGATTGGACTCGAGGCTCACCTGAGGAGCCCGACTCGATGACTTGGCGATGAACCGGACCAGCAAGACCGGCTGCACGGACAAGTGCGCGACGACTTCCCGGTTGCGCCATCCCTCGATTCGGCTCGGCCGGTCGAGATCGATCGCTGGCATCGCGCGATCGATGGCCTCCCACTGACGGATCAGGGCATCACGGATCTCGTCCGTATCGGGTCCCACAAAGACATCTTGCTCCTGCCAACGCTCGTAAGGCCACGGCCCTGGCCAGAGACTCACAAGGCCCGACTGCCCCAATAGGCGCGCCCCAGAACGACCCGCTCATGGTGTCTCCGAACGCCGACACTGTGGCGTTCGCGACGGCGGTCAGAGCGGCCAACGTGCCCCGCGCCGTGTAGGACTGGCCTGCAAGGCGCGGGCCAAACGTGTCGGTGTGGCAGAGTCGCGGGATGTTGGAGGCGACATTGGTCATGCCGGACGGTCGGTCCGTCGGCTTCGCTACCTACGGTTCCGATGTCGGTACCCCCGTGGTGTGGTGCCACGGCGGTCCGGGCAGCCGCTTGGAGCCGGCCGGGTTCGAGCCGTTCGTCGATCAGCTCGGTCTGCGCGTGATCGGCATCGACCGCCCGGGATACGGATTGTCGTCGCCACGCCCCGACAGGTCGATTGCGGATTGGGTGCCCGACGGCCTCGCGGTGGCGGACGCGCTCGGCGTCCAACAGTTCCTCGCCGTCGGTGTGTCCACGGGCGGCGCCTACGCGTTTGCCCTCGCGGCGACCGCGCCTGCGCGAGTGCGCGCGGTGGTGGCGTGCTGCGCGATGAGCGACATGCGCCATGGGCCGTCGCGCGACTCGATGAGCAAGGAGATCTGCCACGACGTGTGGAACGCGCCGGATCGCGCCGCCGCGATCGATGTTGCGCGCGCCGTGTTCGGTGACGACGGGAGCCTGCTGATGACGACTCTTGGCCGGGATCTGTGCGCGGCTGACACGGCGTTCATCGCGCAGGCCGCGACCGACCCCGCCCAGGAAACATCGATGCGAACCCAGTTCGCCCACGGCGTGCAGGGTTACGTCGACGACCGCCGGGCCGATGGGCCCGGCTGGGTGAGATTCGACATCACGGCCGTCGACTGCCCGGTGGTAGTGCTCCACGGCAGCGAGGACACCATCGTCGACCCGGTCAACGCGCAGCACACATCGGAAAGCTTGCCGAGACGTGCGCTCGCTACCTCACCAAAGGTCGCCTCGTCAGTGTGTCGGCACGGCTTCGCCAGCACACGTGGCAGGACAAGACGACCGGCGAGCATCGGAGCCATCTCGATGTGCTCGCCAACGAAGTGGGATTCCTCGACCAGTCCGCACGAGACGAGCCGGCAGGCCCTCACCGAAACGAGGCGCACGAGCCGGACTTCGGCGACGAGCCGTTCTAAGTAGCTCAAGCCGACGCGTCACGACCCGCCGGGCCGAGACGGCCTCTGGCAGGTCGTGAGGACGAAGGACCGTCCCCCCGGGGCGTTCACTTCGCTGGCGTAGACGGTACGCACGATGGCGCGTGTGTTCTACGGCACGAATGGGGTGGGCCAGAACGCGTCACGACCCGCCCGCGGGGGGGTATTGGGGGGTCCCGCGGCGGGTCGTGACAATGAAACGAAGCGGGGGCTTCGTCCGGCAAGAAACCTACGCCTATCGATGCGTAGCGGCTGTCATTGGTCGGTCAAGAAGCGCAGCCACAAGGAGATTGGAGCGCCCCGTCACGACCCGCCGTATCCCCCCGGCGACGGATCATGACGGTGCGGCTCTCGGTAGCCCCCGCGCGCGGAATAGTACGACGGCGTACGGAGATGCTGCAATGACTACCGGCGCGAGTT
>CAZLEC010000318.1:0-5622 GCA_964558245.1 uncultured Burkholderiales bacterium
AGTCCCGGGGGGCGTACCAGATGACCAGCGCAAACGCGCTGGTCATCTTTTCGTTATGGCTCGAATATCCGCGTTTGCAAACGGATTGCCCATCGTCGCGCGACCGAAGTTGACCGGGTGGGCCTGACCGACCATCCTTCACGCAGTCGTCGGCTGTGGTTCGGGGGACAAATCAGAGCCCTTCGCTACGGGCGCGCGTGATGGGGGGGCATCGTGGATCGGCGCCGCAGGTTCAGCCGGATGTCGGCTGTCGTTGTTGCAATGGCCGTCGTTGTGTCGGTGGCGACGATCGTGGGGCCGATGGCGACGTCGCCGAACGCGCCCGCGAACTCGGCAGCCGCGGCGAACTCGGCCTCGGGATGCGTCTTCTTGGATATCTCGGGATTGTGCAAGAGCACGCATCCGCCGGTGGCCCTCGACTGGTCCAACGGCGCCGCTACAACAGAGTGCGTGTTGACGTGGAACGTCAACTGGGGCGACGGAAGCCCCGCGCAGACGATCGCGATTCCCGGTCAATCCCAGGCGGGCAACTATCTCTTGGCTTCTCACACGTTCGGAAGTTCGGTCACGAAGACGTTCGTGATCCATATCTCGGAGTCGTCTTCCGGAGGCTGCAGCTCCACGGCCGGGACCGCGGTATTCACCCTGCTCGTTCTGCCCGGATCGGCCAGTTGTTCGAGTTCGCAGTCATGTGATGCGACGCAGTCAGCGCCGGCCACGGTGACGGCGCCGGGACTGTCGGTCAAAGTCACCGGTAAGCCGTCGGCCCCGACTGGAACGGCGACGCTATCGGTCGCTTCGGGGTCGTTGCCGTGCCCGAACCTCAAGAAGACGGTTGCGCCGGTCGCGACGTTGACCGATACGGGCTTCGCGCCAACCGACACGTTGAGCGTGACCGCGACGCTTCCGCTCGCGTCGTCGACGAGCGCGGAACAGGTGTGCTTCAACTCGACCGTGGCGTTCAAGAGTCAGTCGAACCCGACGGTAAAGGAGGCCGGTACCGCGTTCCTGCTCGACTGCACCCAGGTCGCGAATGTGGCACCGTGCGTCACCTCGAGCAAGCAGGTGGGCTCGAACGTCGTCGTGATGTTCATCGTGCCCGGCGGCGATCCCCGCTTCTACATCGTG
This sequence comes from uncultured Burkholderiales bacterium, assembly GCA_964558245.1. Taxonomy (GTDB): domain Bacteria; phylum Actinomycetota; class Acidimicrobiia; order IMCC26256; family PALSA-610; genus JBBQER01. The sequence goes on from CAZLEC010000318.1 coordinate 1,129, forward strand.
CTTCCGAAGGGCCGACAGCTCTGGCTGTCGCACTTCGCGGCCGGCAAGCCGGGAACGGCCTTCGCCGCGCAGCTGCAGTCCAGCGGAGGGCTCGCGCCCATCAGCTGGACGATCGCGTCCGGAAAACTTCCCGCTGGGTGCAAGCTCGACGGAAAGACCGGTGCGATCACCGGCAAGCCGACCGCGAAAGGAGCGTTCCCTGTAGTGGTGCAGGCCACCGACTCCGAACGGCCACCGCAGACTGCCAAGATCGGCGTACCGATCAGCGTTACCTGAGGCTCGAAGAACCTCGGCGCAAACGGTCCTCACCGTGTCGAGCGCGCACTCGAACGCAGCGGCCGAGCGGGAGTGCGGTATCTATCCGCCGGTTCCAGCGTCATAATGACGTAGAGATACAGCCACAAACCTCGCGCCCCCGACCCGACAATTCCGACGCATAGCCGGCGACAACACGCGAGGGTTCGCACCTCGGCTCGAGCGGGGGGTCTGCGGCCACACGGTCGGTGAATCGGGGGAAACCATGCGAAGTCTGCAACGCCGGGTACCGAGGATGGCGGCGGGTGTCGTCGCGGTCGTGCTGACCTTGGGCTCGGTGGTCGCTTTCGCGTCACCCGCGGGCGCCACGCCGTCGTGGACGATTGTCGCGAGCCCGAACCGCAAGGGATCTACCTACACGAAGCTGTCCGGAGTGTCGTGCCCGAGCGCGACGTTCTGCGTCGCGGTCGGCAGCACGACGAACCGGACGTTGGTGGAGCAGTGGAATGGCACCCACTGGTCGCTCGTTGCGAGTCCGAGCGGTCCTTTCGCCGGCGACAGCCTGGCTGGGGTGTCGTGTCCGAGCGTGACGAATTGCTTCGCCGTCGGCACGCAGGAGAGTACGCCGCTGTTCGGCTTTGGGCCGTTGGTCGAGCACTGGAACGGGGCCCACTGGTCGATCATGACCGGCGCCGCCGGTGGCGCTTCCCACAGCATGCTCGCCGGGGTGTCGTGTCCGAGCACCAACAACTTCGTCGCCGTCGGCACCGGCGACGGCGCGTTGATCGAATCTTGGAACGGGTCGGGCTGGTCGATCGTTCCCAGCGCCGACCCCGGCGATTCGTCCGCCACCCTGAACGGTGTGTCGTGTCCGAGCGCCAACAGCTGCTTCGCGGTCGGATCCTGGACACCGCCGCACACTGGCGGTGCGGCGCCGCTGACGGAGCGTTGGGACGGTGAGCGATGGTCGGTCATGGACACTCCCAGCGACGGCCTCCTCGGCTACACCGAGCTGACTGGCGTGTCCTGCGTGACGGCGGGCAGTTGTTTCGCGGTCGGCCAGAGCACGTCAGCCGACGGGTATTCCGACAGCCCGGTGACGGAACGCTGGGACGGCGAGCGCTGGTCGATCATCGCCGCGCCCGTACCTCAGCAGACCTACTCCACCTTCCTGAATGGAGTTTCGTGCTCGAGCGCGAGCAACTGCCTCGCGGTCGGTAGCTCGGGGTATGTCTTGACCAATTCACGTTCGTTGAACACCATGGTCGAGCACTGGGACGGGACGCGCTGGTCGGCCGACTTCAGCGCGAACCCAAGCAATGCCACGGACACGGAACTGGCCGCAGTGTCCTGCGTGAGCGCGACGAGCTGCTTCACCGTCGGCAAGAACGCCACGGCAAACGGCGCCGGCTCCACACCGGTGATCGAACGCGGCCCCGTCGCGCCTCCGCCCGGGCCCAGCCTGAATCGGCCGATCGTCGGCATGGCCTCGACACGGTCCGGTAGCGGCCACTGGCTCGTCGCATCCGACGGCGGCATCTTCACCTCCGGCGACGCCCACTTCGAAGGCTCCGCAGCCGCGATCAAACTGAACCGACCCATTGTCGGCATGGCCGCCACACCATCGGGCCACGGCTACTGGCTCGTCGCATCCGACGGCGGCATCTTCACGTTCGGCGACGCCCACTTCTACGGCTCGACCGGCGCGCTCCGACTGAACAAACCAATCGACGGCATGGCCGCGACACCCTCGGGCCACGGCTACTGGCTCGTCGCATCCGACGGCGGAATCTTCAGCTTCGGCGACGCGCGGTTCCACGGATCGACCGGCGCGATCAAACTGAACCGACCCATCGTCGGCATGGCCGCCACCCGGTCGAGCGGCTACTGGCTCGTCGCATCCGACGGCGGCATCTTCAGCTTCGGCGACGCCCACTTCGAAGGCTCGGCCGCCGCGATGAACGAGCCGATCGTCGGGATGGCCCCGGACCCGTCGGGCCACGGCTACTGGCTCGCCGCGTCCGACGGCAGCGTCTTCAGCTTCGGCAACACGGGCTTCTACGGCTCGACCCGCGCGACGAACCAACCGATCGCGGGGATAGCTGCCGGACCCGGCAACGGCAACCATCACTACTGGTTGTTCGGGCCCGACGGAAACGTCTTCGGATTCTGACGGCGACAGGGGAGCATCGCCGGCTCGCGCGAACGTCAGGCTCGGGGCGCGAAGATCAGGTCGAGGGTCTTCTGCACCGAGCGGTCGACGTCGGCAATCGTGATGCGCCCGAGCGCCCACGATCGGAGGCGGGTCACGAGCACGCTGTTGACCGTCTCGACGATGGCGGCGGCCGACTCCGGGTCGGTCGACGACAATGCGTGCTTGAGCGTGCCGACGTTGCGCGACGCGAACTGGTCGAACAGTGCGCGCGCGTTCGGATCGGGTGAGCTCTCGATCACGATCTCGACACGCATCATCTGCGGGTAGCGCTCGAACGCCCGAACCGCGCGTCGCATGAGCGCGCGCAGCTGGGCCTCGTCGCTTCGTGCACCCTCGCGCTTCGGCTGCTCGCGAGCCGGGAAGTTGGAGGCCCACTCGAGGAGCGCGGCGGCGTAGAGGTGCTCCTTCGAAGTGAAGTAGCGGTAGACCGTGCCGAGTGCCACGCCGGCCTCACCCGCGACGTCGCGCATCTGGATCGCGTCGTACTCCCCGTCGTGCTCGAGGAGCGAGATCGCGGCGCGGATGATCCGATCGCGCCGCTCCTGCTGCCCGCGCGGGAGCGCACCGGGATCGGGGTGGACCGCAACGACCGAGGTTGACATAGAAGTAGAATCTTATACTAGTCTCCAGCTATGACGACGAGCACCCGCTACACCCTCATCTCCTCCGACACGCACGCCGGCGCGAACCACAAGACGTACCGCGAGTACCTCGACCCCACGTTTCTCGACGACTTCGACGCGTGGCGCGAGAAGTACAAGAACCCGTGGAAGGACCTGCGCGACACCGACCTGCGCGTCCGCAACTGGGACGACGACCGGCGTGACCGCGACCAGCTCGCCGACGGGGTCGTCGGTGAGGTGATCTTCCCGAACACGGTGCCGCCGTTCTACCCGGGCTTCGTGCTGTTCGCGGGGCCGCCCACGCCGGAGGAGTACGAGCACCGTCGGGCCGGCATCCACGCACACAACCGGTGGATGGCCGACTTCTGCGCCCGCAAGCCGGCGCAGCGCGCCGGCATCGGCCAGTTCTTCCTCAACGACGTCGACGACGCCATCGAGGACATCACGTGGATCAAGGAGCACGGGCTCCGCGGTGGCGTGCTGCTGCCCAACGTGCCGCCCGACGTGAAGTACGTGAAGCCGCTCTACGACCCGGTCTACGACCCGCTCTGGGCGACGATCCAGGACCTCGAGATCCCGCTGAACCTGCACTCGGGCACCGGCTCGCCCAACTACGGGAAGTACCCGTCGGTCCCGATGATCATGATCAGCGAGGTGCCGTTCTACGGGCAGCGCCCGTTCGTGCACATGCTGCTCTCCGGTGTCTTCGAGCGGTTCCCGCGCCTGAAGTTCGTCTTCACCGAGGGCTCGGCGGCGGGCATCGCGAACATCGTCAAGCAGCTCGACCCGATCATCGAGAACGTCCGCAAGGGCGAGATCGGCGAGCTCAAGTACACCGCCGAGAACGCGCTGCCGCGGTCGGCCAGCGAGTACTTCGCCCGGCAGTGCTGGGTGGGGGCGAGCTTTCCGAGCATCCCGGACGCCGAGGTCCGCACGATCATGGGCCCCGACCGCTTCATGTGGGGCAGCGACTACCCGCACGACGAGGGCACCCCGCCCTACACGCGGGAGCACCTCCGCCAGGTCTTCCACGACGTCGGCGAAGCCGACATGCGGGCGATCCTCGCCGAGAACGCGGCGAAGCTCTACGACTTCGACCTGGAGGCGCTGAAGCCGCTGGCCGAGCAGTACGGGCCGACGGTCGAAGAGCTGTCGCAGCCGCTCGACGCGCTACCCGCCGACCCCAACGAGGCGCTGCTCCGGGTCAAGAAGCAGCAGGACGCGATGGCCGCCGCCTGACCTGACCCCGCCTCCCCCACCCTCACGAACCGGCGTCGTGCGTGGCTGTCCGACAGCCCGAAACGGCGCCGGTTCGTCGCGGAGGCGGGGGTTCTCGTGGGGTCAGCGGCCGGTGAAGTTCGGGGGGCGCTTCTCGGCGAAGGCGCGGGCGCCTTCCTTGGC
>CAZLEC010000319.1:0-5618 GCA_964558245.1 uncultured Burkholderiales bacterium
ATGAGGTGGAACTGCTGGAACACGAAACCAATAGAGTCGCCCCGCAGTCGTGAGCGCGGCGCGTCGTCGAGCGCGCTCACATCTTGGCCGGCGATGCGAATCGTGCCCGAGGTCGGGAGATCGAGCACGCCGAGCAGCCCGAGCATCGTCGACTTGCCGGATCCCGAAGGACCGACAATCGACATGAAGTCGCCGGGAAAGATCTTCAGCGACACCTCGCGCAACGCGTAGACCTCGATCTCTTCGCCGTAGACGCGCGATACGGCCTCGAGCTCGAGCAGCGGCGACGGGTCGGGGCTCATTGCTGCTTGTCCACTTGCACGATCACCGTCTCGGTGCCCTTCAAACCAGACTTGATCTCGATGTACGAGCCCTCGGAGAGGCCGGTCTTCACCGGAAACTCCGTGACCTTGCCGCCGTGGTCGACATCGATGACGCGCACGACGTCCTGACCCGAGCCGTTCTGCTTCACGGCCGCGATCGGAACGGTGAGCACGTTGGTCTCCTGCTGGTCGGTGACGTCGATCGTCACCGCGGCGCCGTCGGCCGCGCCGAGATCACCGACTTCGATCTTGCCTTCGTAGACCTCCTGCGGCGCCGCGCCGGGCGTGCTCGCAGTGAGCGCGGTCTGCGTCGCGTCGAGCTCCGAGATCGTGCCCGGCTCCTCGTTGGAACCCCCGACGAGTTCGACCGTGCAGTGTTGGCCCACTTTCAGCTTGGTGCGGTCGGAAGCCGACGCCTGCAGGGTCACGGTGAAGTTGGGATCCGTGAGCGAGAGAATCGGTGTGCCCGGCGGGAGCGGATCGCCCTCCTTCACGAACACCTGACCGATGCGGATCGGCCAGTCCCCCACGATCATGTCGGTCGGCTCGAATGCCACATCCTTGCGAATCGAGCGCAGCGTGACGGTAACGCGCTTGTGGCCCGCCTCGAGCAGCGCGGTCCCGACGAGCGGCTGATAGTCGAGGCCGGGCTGCGCAGTGCCGACCGCCTGGTAGTTGACCGACGTGTTCTTCACGGGCGCTTGATCGGCCGTGATGGTGAACGTGGCCACACCGCCTTCGCTCACCGTGTTGGTGTCGGACGAGATCGTGAGTGTGGGCACGACCTGGGAGGCAATCGTCACCGCCGCGCGGTTGGGCCGACCGACGCGATACGCCGAGCTCCGCGCGATGGCAACGACCAGCGTTCGGTTCGACTCCACGACGTTGTTCGTCACCAGCGGGATCTGCACGCTCAACGAGGTCTGGCCCGGCGGGATCACGATGGTGCCTCCGGGCAACGTGAAGTCGGTTCCGAGGACCGCGTTGCCTCCGTAGGCCAACACGATCGGCAACGATCGGTCGAGCGCCTTGTTCAGGCTGATGGTGACGGGGTACGAAGCGCCGCCGCCCGCACCCAGGCCGCCGGCCGAGGCACCCTTGGCGAGGTACGTGGTCGCCGACCGCAACGTCACGATCGGGAGCGCGGCATCGCCGCTCGTACCCGCGATCGTGATGACCGCGACTCCGGCCGCGCCCACCTTATAGGCGGTCGGCGAAGGTCCGATCGACACCACGACGTGGCGGTCCGGCGCGATCTCGTTGCTCGTGAGGGTCCGCACCCTGACGCTCGCCGACGTCTGCCCCGCGCGCAAGACGAGGACCGGGTTCACCGGGTTGTAGTCGGTGCCCGGCGTCGCGTCGCCGGACACCTGCAGGCTGACCTGCGTGTCGTGGAGCGGGGCCTGATCGGCGGTCACCGTCAACGTTGTCGCCGCGCCCGACACGATGGTCGTCGCGCCGGTGATGCTCACCGTCGGCACGTTGCTGTTGGTGATCGTCGTCTCCGCTGTCGAAGGTGACCCAACGGAATATCCGGTTCCGGCGGCGAGCGTGAGCGAGAGGGTCTTCTTGGGCTTCACGACGGTGTCGACGCGCGTCGCGACCGTGACTTGGACCGAAGTTGCGTCGGCAGGCAGCGTGACGGTCGCCTGAGGCGGCACGATGTCGTCGCTGGTCGCGGTGCCACCCTCGTTGAGGTTGACGCTGACGTCACTCGCGCTCGGTGCGGACGCGCTGATCACGAACGTGGCCGGCGTTCCTTCGGAGACCACTGCATTCGTCGACTGGATCGTCAACGCCGGAGTGGCCGCGGGGATCGGATCGTCACGGTGGAAGGCGGTCAACACGCCGCGGTACGCGATACCCGACGTGTCGGCGGTCGTCTGGTTGTCGCCCCCACCGATGATGAGCCCGGCCGCGGCCTGCGCGCCGAGCGTGTAGCCCGCGCCTTGTGCGAGGGACACCGTTACCGACTCCGCGGCGACCGGCGTGGCGTCCGGGTAGTGGTGTTGCGCCTGCCACTGCGCGAGCGCGAACTGCGTCTGCTCAGTGAAGACGTTACTCATCGGGCCGGGGTTGTCGCCCGCGGCCGCGAGGATCTGCTTCAACTGCAGCACGTCGTCGCCGAGGTCGCCGAGTCCGAGTGGGCGGAAGAAGCGAACGGTGCCGGGCTCCGCGATCGCGTCCCGACCGTCGAGGGCGAAGAGCCGCTCGCCGGCCTCTCCGGTCGAGCCGTCCTTCGCGTACACCGCGCTCACGCGGCCTTGGGCGACGCTGGTCACGTTGCGCAACTCCTCGCGGGCGAGGGTGCCGTTGAGCGTGACCGTGTCCTTCAACGTCTGCCGCACGACGCGCGACAGGATGATCACGTCGCTCTTGCTCGACGAGCCGCGGCCGTTGTTCCACTTCGAGTAGCCGAAGCCGCCGCCCGCGACGATCAGCGCCACGATCACGACCGTGACCAGAACTTTCTTGTTACGCCACACCGTCAACCGCCCGAGTTAGGAGATACGTCCTTCTGCGCCTGCGTTGCACACTCCGTCACGTCAGGACTCGACGTGATGTCCTGACCGGGCGGAGCTGTGAAGCTGGGCACCGAGCCGCCCCCGCCCGCGCCGAACGCGAAGAGACGGCCCTTCGAATCGGGTTTCGGCTCGGGAATGCCCCAACCCCGCCCGATCATGCAGTCACGCCACTTGAGATAGCCCTTGTTCTGCACCTTTATCTGCGCAGGCGTGAGATTGTCCTGCGCGGTCTGCTCGTCCTTCAGCGCCTGCACGATCCCGCTCTTCGCCGCGCAGGTCGAGAGCGCATGGATATACGTGGGATCGTTCGCCGGCGAGCTGGGATTGGCGGCGCTCGGCACACCAATGAACTTCACGTTGAGCCCTTTCAAGCACGACGAGAACGACCCGACCGAGCTGAAGAACTTCGTGGTCGGGTCGACACCCGCCAGCGGGATCGTGTCGACGGTCGATCCCGAGCCACCCGCGCCGGCCCCGCCGGCCGATCCCTTCCCGGCCACCAGACGGGTCGCGCCCTTGTCGTTGGTCGTGATCGTGAACCCGGGCGGCGGTTGCAGCCGCACCTTGTGGAGATCCACTTGACCGGCTGCGATCGCGGCATTCGCCGACTGCTTCGCGCTCGACCCGCATCCGGCGACGGCCAACGTGAGCACGAGCGCGCCGGTGAGGACGACGCACAGACCCGACTTCGTCTCCGTCGAGTTCGTGCCCACGCAACCCCCTGGCTCGGAAGGAGGTCCGCGTTTGCGCAAGAGAAAGGACGCGAATCCACCCGGTACTCGCGCCCGCCGGAACGATACGGCCTCGCCGCCCGAATCCGCCAGACGAATCCTCGGTGGATCGAGATCCGCACTTCGCCACAATGCGCGAACGTCTGGTTACTGTCAGCGACCCGAGGGAGGTGTGGACCTCCAGTTTCTTGGCAACGACCGAGCGGAGGCACCGTCGTCGGGGTGGGCGGGTGCGCGGTGCGACGACGTGGCCCAGTCGCCCGACCTCACGACGGTGTCTGCCGACTCGATTCCTTGACTACGACGCCGTGCGCCGGCGCGTGCCCAAAGTGAAACCGGCGAGCAGGAGCCCGAGCGCGCCGAAGATGATGGCGATGATGCTTATGGTGCGTGCCGAGTCGACTTCGGACTTCTTCACGACGCTCGTTGTGACCGTGGGGGTCTTCGCTCCGGTTGCCGGTTGGGTCGTGGGCGACGCTCCTTCAGAGCTGCTCGGCGCGGTCAGCTGCAACACCGGTGCCGGGTGGTCGGGCTCGGGACCTCCGGGAGTCTGCGTCTCGATCCAACGCACGACGTCCTGATTCGAATAGGTCTGCACGGCCTTGAAGGTGAGCTCGCCGGTGTCGGCCGGAAGCTGGCCGACGATGATCTCGAACTTGCCGAACTCGCCCGGCTTGATCGCACTCGCGGCGCTGTCGGCTGCCCAGGTGACCTCGGACACGGCGTCGTTGACGTCGCCGTCATCGGTGTGGATCGGCTTCGTGAGATGCGTGGACTGAACCTTCGCGGTCCAGCCGGGTGTCGGAGGGGGGACTTGTCAGCCGGCGCGGCGCGATTCGGCTCACCCGTACGGTGTCTCTGGCGGCGTAGCCGCGCGTGGAGATCGACGCAGACGTTGCGAGCCCGCCGAGCGCCGTCATTTCAGTCGGTGGCGGTTTCGCGGTGCTGTGAGCGAGGCCGGCCTGCCGACGTCCCGGAGTGGACGCCGACGGGCGGCTGCGATGGTCAACGTGCAACTCGGTCCTGTGTCGGGTTCGGCGCCCCTTGACCGGTGGTGATGAAGCTCTTCAGGCTGTTGTTGATGTAGAAGCCCCATGCGCTCGAACACTTGTCGAAGCATTCGAATTCGGGGACCAATCCCTGGTGCGTGAAGCTCACCTCCGTCTGATCGCCGCTTCGAGTGACTTCGAACGTGATGTCTGTGCCTATCCATTCGTTTGGGTCGTCGGTGAAGTTGAGGTACGCGTCGAACACGTGCCACGTCACCTTCTTGCCAGGAATCAGCTCAGTGATCGTCTGCTTGGAGTAGTGGATGTCTTGGTACCGATATGTGAACTCGTCGCCGAGCGTGTCGGTGCTTCCTTCGATGTCACCTGACCACCATCCGCGAACGTCGGTGATGGCGGCGAAGGCCTCTTCCGGTGTCTGGTCTACGACGAAGGTGGTGGCGAAGTTTTGGCTGCTCATGGTCGTCTCCGTTTCAGCGTTTGAGTTCCGGCTTGTGTGGTGTGATCGTGCTTATGCCGCGGTGGGCGTTGCGTTGACGAGCGTCGCGTATTGGCGCTCGAACGCCTTGGCAGGACCGTTGCGCCAACTGTCGGCGAGGGACGCTGACAAGGGATCGGGGAAGATGTCCTCGTCGCCGTTTTCCACGCCGTCGAAGATGGCTCGCGCGACGGACTGCGGCGAGGCCTTGGGGATCTCGAAACCTCGGGTCATGTCGGTGTCGGTGGGTCCGGTCAGGACGGCATGCACTCGCACACCTCGTCCCGCCAGCAGCGCGCGCAACGATTGCGTCAGGTTGAACGCGGCTGCCTTCGACACGGCGTAGGCCGGAGTGAGTGGTAGCGGGGCGAATGCCATCATCGATACGTTGTTCACGATCGCTCCCCTCGAGTGCGTGAGTAGGGGAAGGAACGCCTGGGTCACGTCGTAGGTGCCGAAGAGATTGACTGCGAGGTGCTCTTCGATTACCGCTCGATCGGTCAAGTCGTCGTAGAGGGCGATCCCGGCGTTGTTGATGAGCATGTCGAGGGACT